>NZ_JBNQTI010000050.1:32162-47781 GCF_050325825.1 Kitasatospora sp. LaBMicrA B282 | reverse complement strand
GGGAGTCGGGCCCGCCCGGTCGGCCGATCAGGGCCGGGCGCGGCGGACGACCTCCGGGCCGCCGGCACGCGGCTTCAGCCGCGGCAGCGGCATCGCGAGCAGGCCGGCCAGCAGCGCGATCCGCGGCGCCAGCTGGTCCAGGGCGATCCGCTCGTCGCGGGCGTGCGGCCCGGCGCCGACCGCACCCAGCCCGTCCAGCGTGGGCAGGCCGCGGGCGCCCGCCAGGTTGGTGTCACCGGCGCCACCGGCCGGTGCCCCGGCCACCTGCTGGCCGAGCGCGGCGGCCAGTGAGCCCACGTGGTCCAGCAGGGCGTGGCCGTTGGCCCGCTCCGGCCAGGCCGGTCGGCTGGACAGCACCTCGGTGGTGATCAACGCGCCCGGACGGAGCGCGGTCAGGTGGGCCAGGCTCTCCAGGGTGGTGCGCTGCGCCTCCGGGGTGGCGAAGCGCAGGCCCAGCTCGGCCTCGGCCTGCCCGGCCACCACGTTGGCCCGGGTGCCGCCGCGGATCCGGCCGGTGTTCAGCTCGGTGCCCGGCTGGTGGCCGAGCTGGTCGCGGACCGCGACCAGCTGGTCGACCAGCTCGTCCACCGCCGAGGTGCCGTCCTCCGGGTGGTTGCCGGCGTGCGCCTCGTGGCCGGTGACGGTGAGCCGGACCCGGCTGACGCCGCGCCGGGCCGTCTTCAGCCGGCCGTCCTCGTGCGGCGGTTCCAGGCCCAGGACGGCGGCGGCGCCGGGGAGCTGGCGCTCCACCACGCGGCGGCCGTCCGGGCTGCCGACCTCCTCGTCCGCGGTCACCACCACCCGCACCGAGTGGTACGGGCGCAGGCCGAGATCGGCGAGGAGGGCGAAGGCGCCTTCGAGGAGGGCCAGGCCGCCCTTCATGTCGAGCACGCCAGGTCCGCTGAGCACACCGTCGTGCTCGGTGACCGGCCAGTCCGCCAGGGTGCCGGCGGGCCAGACGGTGTCGTGGTGTCCGACGACGAGCAGGTGCGGCAGGTCCTCGTGCTGGCCGGGCCAGCGCAGCAGCAGGTGGTCGCCGGCCGGGCCGCGCTCCCGGCTGACCTGGGCCCCGGTCGCCCGGTACCCGGCCGAGAGCTCCTCGGCGAGCAGGTTCAGCCGCTCGGCGTCGCCGCTCGGGGACTCGATGTTGGCCAGCTGGACGCAGCGCCGCCGGACCGCGCCGCAGAGCGTGCGGGCCCGCGCGTTGAGCGTGCTCGGCAGGTCGGGCCGCTCGTCCGACCCGGCCGCCGGGTCGGCTGCGCGCTGCCGGTCCGCGGACTGCGGTTCCGGCAGCTTCCCGACCGACGACGGGGCCGGCGGCAGCGGGCCGTCGGCCGGACCGGCCGACGCCGCACCGCCGGGTTCTGCGGTGGTGCGCGGAGTCACCGGGCACCTCCGCGGCGGCATCGCGTACTCAGCGCGCCGGGCGCCGGTGCCGGGCCGGTCGGCACCAGCGCCCCGGCGGGTGGCCGAGGGGTGCGTGGTGCGATGGAACGGCTGCTCGACATTCGTCCTCCTCGCTCGATCCGGAGGCCCCGGACGACCGGGACCCACCGTGGGGCAGCGGCCTCCACGTTGCGGCGTGGGTGACACCGTGGCAGGGGAAGCCGGAGTGAGCCTAGAAGAACGTGGAGGTTTCCGGCGAGGTGGCCCAGTACCGCAGACCGGGCCAGGGGCGTGCGCGGGGCTCGCCAGGGGTTGCTGGCAAGGTGTCGGGGCGCGGCTGTTGGCACGTCGCGGCGCTCGGACCCGGACCGGCCGGTGCGGGTGCGGCGATGGGGCCGGGGGGCCGTGGGTCGCACCCACCCCTCCACGATGGACCCGCCGCCGCCGTTCAGCATCGCGAACCGCCAACGGCGCACCGATCCACGCCGGATGGGTGACGGCCGGGTCGCCCGCCGGTACGAGTGCGGGGACTCACGGGGCGTCAGCGCGGGCGCGCGCGGTGCGGGTCGCGATGATGGCAGCACTGAGCACCCGTCAGCGGGTGCCCGCCCGTGCCGCGCGTCGGAAGGAACGAACCAGATGGCCGTGACCGTGCGGGACAACCCGTCGGCGCACCGCTTCGAGGCGGCGGTGGACGGCGCGGGCGCCGGCTTCGCCGAGTACCTGCGCACCGACCGGCTGGTGGTCTACCCGCACACCGACGTGGACCCCGCCTTCGAGGGGCGGGGGGTGGGCGGGGCGCTGGCCCGGGCCGCACTGGACGACGCCCGGGCGCGGGGGCTGCCGGTGCTGGCCACCTGCCCGTTCATCAGCGCCTGGATGGTGCGGCACCCCGAGTACCAGGACCTCGCCTACCAGAACCGGAGCCGGGTCAGCGACTGAGCCGAGGCGGGGGCGGTCCGGGGCCGAGGTGGGCGCGGACCGGGGCGGAACCCGGCAGTGGCCCACCGCCGGGTTCCGGCGGTGGGCCACCTCGGGGGTGCCGGGGTCAGCCGACGGGGGTCAGCTGCCAGCTCTGGTTGGCGCCGCCGTTGGGCGGCCACTGGATGGCCTGGGCGCCGAAGGCGAGCGAGGCCCCGTCGACGTCGACCAGGTCGCCGTCGGCCCGCGACTCCAGGGTGTAGCCGCCGCCGGCCGCCGGGATCACCCGCCACTGCTGGTCGGCGGCGCCGGTCGGCGTGCCGAGGTCCAGCTGGAGACCGGGCATCGGGGCCGCCGCCGGGACCTCCAGCGCCTTGCCGCTGCCCACCCCGGTGATCGTGTAGTAGCCGTCACCGGTGCCGGTCAGCCGCCACTGCTGGTTGGCCCCGCCGTCGTCCGGCCACTGGATGATCGGGGTGCCGGCGGCTGTGCCCTGGTTGGCGGCGTCCAGCAGCTGCTGACTGTTGCCGTTGACCAGCTGGTAGGTGCCGTCCAGCGGGGTGCTCGGGCCCGGGGTGATGGACAGGTTCGCGAACTGCGCCGCGTAGTAGCCACCGGTGCCGAGCGCGATCTGGCCGGCGCCGTAGCTGCCGTCGGTCAGGGTGGTGAGGGTGACGCCGTCCAGGGTGGCGGTGATGCTGCTGCCCTGGAAGGTCAGCGCGACGTGGTGCCAGGTGTTCAGGCCCAGCGGGGCGACCTTGCCGCCGGCCAGGGTGGTGAAGGTCCAGCCCTGGCCGTCCTTGAGCACGGTCCAGCTGCCGTCGTCGCCGACCCGCAGGTTGTAGGCGTTCAGGCCGTTGTTGTTGCGACCCTGGGTGCCGACCCGGCCGAGCAGCTCGGCGGTGCCGGACTGCTCCAGCAGCACGTCGGCGGCGACCGAGTAGTTGCTCCAGCCCAGGTCGCCCATGGTGGCGTAGGGCTGGTCCCCGGTCTCGTCGGTCCACCGGATCGGGGTGGTCGGGGCCTGCTGGCGCAGGCAGCTGCCGGAGCGGCCGCCGGCGCACGGCTCGGTCTCGAAGGCGCCGTTCATGCTGCTGAAGTAGCGGGCCTCCTGGCCGGTGCCGGTGCCCGCCAGGCTGTCCTGGTAGGGCAGCGCGAGCGGGGCGCGGGGCGGCGAGGCGACGGTGCCCGCGCCCTGGCCGGTGGTGGTGGTCACGGTGTAGATGCGGCCGGGCTGCAGGGTGAGCTGGTAGCCGCCGGCGACCGGGGTCAGGTCCGGGCCCGGCACCAGGTGGGCGGTGGCGGTCGCGGAGGAGAAGTCGGTCGACCAGACGTGCAGGGCGCCGGCCGGCAGGCCGCCCGCGACCCGCAGGGTCACGGTCTGCGGGCCGGTGGCGTCCATGGTCTCGAAGACGGTGCTCCAGGCGCTGCGGTCGGGGGCGGCGTAGCTGACGTAGCTGCCGTCGGCCCGGTTGCCGGCCAGGTAGCCCGAGGCGGTGTCCAGGTACTGCCAGCCGGGGGCGGTGAACTGGCTGGTCTGCGCGATCGCCCAGGTGCCGCGGCCGACCGAGTAGGCCCCGGACCAGGGCTGGTCCGCGGTGACCAGGCCCATCGTGTTGAACCCCAGGTTGGGGTAGAGCGCGGCGACCAGCGGCCAGTTGATGAAGGCGGTCAGCTTGGCGTCCAGGTAGCCGCGGTTGAGTGCGCGGGCGATCGGGGCGGCGCCGGTGTCGGCGTCCTCCGAGCCGTTCTCGCTGGCCCAGAGCGGCTTGCCGGTGGCCAGGGCGTCGGGGGTGCTGCTGCAGCTGGTCATCGCGGACATGTAGCCGCAGGGGTAGTGGGTGCCGACGATGTCCACGGCGTCGTTCAGCGCGCCGTCGCCGCGCATCGCGGTGGCGATCGCCCAGGTGTCGTCGGCGCCGACCACCTTGGTGCTGCCGTAGCCCTTGGCGGCCAGGGTGGCGTGCAGGTTCTCGTACCAGCCGGCGTTGTAGCCGCGCTCGTTCCAGCCGCCGAGGTAGTCGATGGTCAGGCCGTGCTGCTTGGCGCAGCCGAGCCAGGAGACCAGGTAGTCGACCATGTCCTGGGACCAGAAGCTGCCGTTGCCGATCCAGCCGGGGGCGCCCCAGGAGAGGGCGTAGAGCTTGATGCCGGGGTTGCGGGCCTTGGCCTGCTCCATCAGCCACCACTCGTAGCCGTTGTCGCAGTCGATCGCGCCGCGGGTGTGCTCGATCGAGGACTCGGCGCCGTCGGTGGAGTTGGTGTCGCCGCCGATCTCCACCTTGAGGATCTGCAGCGCGGCGCCGGCGCCGGGCTTGAAGAGGGTGTCGAGGATCCGGCTGCGTTCGGGCTCGGGGTAGTCGAGCAGCAGCCGGGAGTTGCCGCCGCCGCCGCTGATGGCGCCGACGCCGTCGAAGGTGCGGCCGGGCGAGGTGCCGTCGACGGTGATCGCGGTGGGGGCGAGGGCCTGGGTCCGGGCGGGCGTGGCCTGGGCGGGTCCGGTGGGGGCGGCTTGGGCGCGCCCGGTGAACAGGGCCAGGCAGAGCGTGAGCACCGCCAAGGCGGCGGGGGCGGTGCGCCGGGCGCGGGGGTGGTGCTGGGGGTGGGCCCGGGGGTGGGGGGTGCGGGGGTCGCTTCGCATCTGGGTGCGGTCCTCCCGTGGTTCGCCGTGGTGGATTGTGCGCGGGGGGTGCGGAAAAACGAACGCAACTGAGCAAAAGCAAACGGTAGGGAGCGGGTGAGGGTCCGTCAAGGACCAGGGACGGGAGGACAGTTGCGCGTGTCCGGCGGGCGGATGGCAGATGACGGGTGACAGATATGCGCTGACAGATATTGAAATCTGTCAGCTGTCATGCCAATGTTGTTCTCGCACCCCCCGCATCGACACCCCCGGAGCACGCGATGACCTCCCTCCCGACCCGCAAGCTCGGCCGCACCGGCCCCACCACCTCCGCCATCGGCCTCGGCGCCATGGGCATGTCCGACCTCTACGGCCCGGCCGACGAGGCCGAGAGCATCGCGACCCTCGGCGCCGCCCTGGACGCCGGCATCACCCTGATCGACACCGGCGACTTCTACGGGATGGGCCACAACGAGCTGCTGATCGCCGAAGCGCTGCGCGGCCGCAACCGCGAGGAGGTCCAGCTCAGCGTGAAGTTCGGCGCCCAGCGCGGCCCCGACGGCGCCTGGCTCGGCTACGACGCCGGCCCCGCGGCCACCAAGACCGCCCTCGCCTACACGCTGCGCCGCCTGCGCACCGACCACATCGACGTCTACCGCCCCGCCCGGCTCGACCCCCAGGTCCCGATCGAGGAGACCGTGGGCGCCATCGCCGACCTGGTGAAGGCCGGTTACGTGCGCCACATCGGCCTCTCCGAGGTCGGCGCCGACACCCTGCGCCGGGCCGCCGCCGTGCACCCGATCAGTGACCTGCAGATCGAGTACTCCCTGCTCTCCCGCGGCCTGGAGGCCGAGGTGCTGCCCACCGCCCGCGAGCTGGGCATCGCCGTGACCGCCTACGGCGTGCTCTCCCGCGGCCTGCTCAGCGGCCACTGGACCCAGCAGCGGGAGCTGGCCGGCACCGACTTCCGCGGCTTCAGCCCGCGCTTCCAGGGCGAGAACCTGACCCACAACCTGGCCCTGGTCGAGGCGCTGCGCACGATCGCCGAGGCCAAGGGCGCCAGCACCGCCCAGGTGGCGATCGCCTGGGTCGCCGGCCGCGGCGAGGACATCGTCCCGCTGGTCGGCGCCCGCCGCCGGGACCGGCTCGCCGAGGCGCTCGGCGCGCTCGACCTGCACCTCGACCAGGCCGACCTCGCGGCCATCGAGGCGGCCGTCCCGGCCGGGTCCGCCGCCGGCGACCGGTACGCTGCCGCACAGATGGCCCACCTCGACAGCGAGCAGAGCGCGACCGCCGCACACCGCGAGCACTGAGGTGACCGGCCGGCCCGGGCACCCGCCCCGGGCCGGCCGGCGGCGCCGTCCACCGCCCCCGCCGGACAGTGAAGGACACCGACCCGTGACCACCGACAGCACCCTCTCCCCCGAGCAGATCCTCAGCGCGGCCGAGGACGTGTTGCGCCGGTTCGGCCCGACCAAGGCGACCGTGGTGGACATCGCGCGCACCCTGGGCGTCAGCCACGGCAGCGTCTACCGCCACTTCCCCAGCAAGGCCGCGCTGCGCGAGGCGGTCACCCAGCGCTGGCTGGACCAGGCGCACGACAGCCTGCAGTCGATCACGGTGGAGACCGGCCCGGCCGGCGAGCGGCTGCGCCGCTGGCTGGCCACCCTGTTCGCGGCCAAGCGCAAGAAGGCGCTGGACGACCCCGAGCTGTTCGCCACCTACCTGGCCCTGGTGGCCGAGCACAGCAGCACCGTGGACGCGCACATCGCCACGCTCACCGCGCAGATCGCGCACATCATCCAGGACGGCATCTGGCAGGGCGAGTTCAGCCCGGTCCCGGTCGAGGTCGCGGCCCGCGCGGTGTTCCAGGCCAGCGCCCACTTCCACGACCCGGCGCACGCCGCCGAGTGGGCCGACGAGCGCCGCTCCACCACCGACTTCGAGGGCGTCTGGGCCCTGCTGCACGCCGGTCTGCGCGGCCCTTGGGGCGGCGAGGCGAAGCCCCGCGCAACGGGGAAGTGACGCTGCGGCACCTCCGGGGATCAAGGCCCGCCATGGCATGACTCCCCGTCATCCGCCCCACTGGTCACCCGAGTTCCGGATTTCGTCCAGGTAAAGTTCCCGACCTGCGGCTTGCCGCTCGTCGGGAGTGCGAACTAACGTCAGCCCCACACCGGCCCACCTCAACACCGGGCCGGTGTGGGGCCATCTGGCTGTCATGACCGTGACATCGAACGGGGCGTCCGGTGTCACCCTGGCGGCCCGCCCCGGATCCGCGCGCTCGTTCACCCCCACCCGACCGTTCAGCGCGTCCGCACCACCCACCAGGCACCACGCACCAGGCACCACCCCGCGCATCCGCACCACACCGCGCCGCCCGCGGCATGCACCCGCACGCGGCCCGGTCCGGCCCGCGGCCACCAGCCGCCGGGCCGTCCGCACGTGCCGAGATCCACCAGCACGGGCCCGCCCCGGTCCCCCGGCCGTACCCCAGGCCGGCCGGACGCGGCCCCGACCCCCACGGAGGGTTCTCCTTTGCGCACCCACCTCCCGGCCGGCCCACGCCCGCGCAAGCTGCGCGCGCTGACCGCCGTCCTGCCGAGCACCGCACTCGCCGCCCTCGGCCTGCTGGCCCCGACCGCCCACGCCGCCGGCGCCCAGAGCGCCGACCAGGTCGCGGTGCGGCACTCCTGCGCCGCGCCCACCCACCCCGGCGAGATGGCCTGCCTCGCGCTGGTCCGCACCGACGTGGTCCAGCCGCACGCCTTCGCGCTGCACGCGATCTCCCCGAACGCCACCCCGTCCGGCTTCGGCCCGAGCGACCTGCAGAGCGCCTACAAGCTGCCGGCCGACGGCGGCAGCGGCCAGACGGTGGCCATCGTCGACGCGCAGGACGACCCGAACGCCGAGTCGGACCTGGCCACCTACCGTTCCCAGTACGGCCTGCCGGCCTGCACCACCGCGAACGGCTGCTTCAAGAAGATCGCCCAGGACGGCAGCACCAGCTACCCGACCGCCGACACCGGTTGGGCCGGCGAGATCTCGCTCGACCTGGACATGGTCTCGGCGGTCGCGCCCAACGCGCACATCCTGCTGGTCGAGGCCACCTCGGCGAACATGAGCGACCTGGGCACCGCGGTCAACCAGGCGGTCTCGCAGGGCGCGAAGTTCGTCTCCAACAGCTACGGCGGCTCCGAGGACGCCACCGACACCAGCTCGGACAGCCAGTACTTCGACCACCCGGGCGTGGCCATCACGGTCTCCGCGGGTGACTCCGCCTACGGCGCCGAGTACCCGGCCGCCTCGCAGTACGTCACCTCTGTCGGCGGTACCGCGCTGACCAAGGACTCCAGCGCCCGCGGCTGGAGCGAGTCGGTGTGGAGCACCTCCAGCACCGAGGGCACCGGCTCCGGCTGCTCGGCCTACGACCCCAAGCCGAGCTGGCAGACCGACAGCGGCTGCAGCAACCGCACCATCGCCGACGTCTCCGCGGTCGCCGACCCGGCCACCGGCGTCGCGGTCTACCAGACCTACGGCGGCAGCGGCTGGAACGTCTACGGCGGCACCAGCGCCTCCTCGCCGATCATCGCCTCGGTCTACGCCGACGCCGGCACCCCCGGCGCGAGCGACTACCCCGCCAAGTACCCGTACCAGCACACCTCGGCGCTGAACGACGTCACCAGCGGCAACAACGGCACCTGCTCGCCGAGCTACCTGTGCACCGCGGGTCCCGGCTACGACGGCCCGACCGGCTGGGGCACCCCCAACGGCCTGGCCGCCTTCACCGCGGGCGGCAGCACCGGCGGCAACACCGTCTCGGTGACCGACCCCGGCAGCCAGAGCACCGCGGTCGGCGGCAAGGTCAGCCTGCAGCTCAAGGCCACCGACAGCGCCGCCGGCCAGACCCTGAGCTACTCCGCCACCGGCCTGCCGACCGGCCTGTCGATCAGCTCCTCGGGGCTGGTCTCCGGCACCGCGACCACCGCGGGCAGCTACCAGGTCACCGTCACCGCCAAGGACACCACCGGCGCCACCGGCTCGACCTCCTTCGGCTGGACCGTCACCGGCAGCGGCGGCACCTGCACCGGCGGCGGCCAACTGCTCGGCAACCCCGGCTTCGAGACCGGCAGCGCCGCGCCCTGGACCGCGACCTCCGGCGTGCTCAACAACGACACCGTCTCCGAGCCCGCCCACTCCGGCAACTGGGACGCCTGGCTGGACGGCTACGGCGCCGCGCACACCGACACCCTGGCCCAGACCGTCACCGTCCCGGCCAACTGCTCCGCGACGCTCAGCTTCTGGCTGCACGTCGACACCGCCAAGGTCAGCGGTGACGGCACCGACACGCTGACCGTCACGGCCAACGGCACCACCGTGGCCGGCTACACCAACCTGGACGCCAACACCGGTTACACCCAGGAGAGCATCGCGCTCCCCGCCTCCCTCGCCGGCCAGAGCGTGACCGTGACGTTCAGCGGTGTGGAGAACGACTCCCCCGACCAGACCAGCTTCGTGATCGACGACACCGCGCTGAACGCGAGCTGAGGCCGGCTCAGCAGCGCTGACCGCACCAGTACTCCGGGGCCGTGGCCGTGTGCCACGGCCCCCCTGGTACTGCGACTGGTACTGCGACACCAAACCCGCGGGCACCGGAGGAAAAAGGAGTGTCCCCCACCGCCCCTGACCGGGAGAATCGGGCCATCGTCCACCCGAGACCACCCGGAGGAATCCCGTGTCCGCCCCGCTGTCCGCCCCCGTCGCCGCCCTCGACAGCCTGCAGGGACTGACCCTCGGTGATGCCTTCGGCGACCGCTGGTTCCCGCTCAAGCCGGACGAGGCGGAGCTGGAGCTGGCCGCCCGGGCCGTCCGGCCCGCGCCCTGGGGCTGGACCGACGACTCGGCGATGGCCCTGGTGCTGACCTACCACCTGGCCGAGTACGGCGAGGTGCGCCAGGACGCGCTGGCCCGCGAGTTCGCCGCCGCCTACACCGCCGACCCCGGCCGCAAGTACGGGCCGTCGATGCACCGGGTGCTGCGCGAGATCGAGGAGGGCAGGGACTGGCGGGCGATCACCTCGGCGGCCTTCGGCGGCCAGGGCTCGCACGGCAACGGCGCGGCGATGCGGGTGGCCCCGCTGGGCGCCCACTTCGCCGCCGACCTCGCCGCGGTGGCCGACCAGGCGCACCGCTCCACGCTGGTCACCCACTTCCACCCGGAGGCGGCCGCCGGTGCGCTCGCGGTCGCCCTGGCGGCGGCGCTGGCCGCGCGCAGCCGCGGTTCGGCCGCGCCGACCCGGGCCGAGCTGCTGACCGAGGTCGCCGCCCTGCTGCCGGACAGCGACGTGCGCTCCGGCCTGCGGGTCGCGGCTCGCCTGCCGGTCACCGCGAGCGTGCGGCACGCCGCCGTGGTGCTCGGCTCCGGCCTGCAGCTGTCGGCCCAGGACACCGTGCCGTTCGCCCTCTGGGCGGCGGCCGGCCACCTCGACGACCTGCCGGCGGCGCTGTGGACCACGCTCGGCGGCTGGGGCGACATGGACACCACCTGCGCCATCGCCGGCGGGGTGGTCGCGGCCCGCACCGGCGTGGCGGGGGTTCCCGCGCAGTGGCTGGCGGCCCGGGAGGCGCTGCCGGGCTGGGTCGGCGAGGTGACCGCACGCTGAGGTTCCGTCAGGCAGCGCCCGGATCGGGCGCTGCCTGACCGGGCACTGCCGGCTCGGGCGCAGCCTGATCGGGCGCTGCCGACGCCGGGCCGGGCGTGGCCTGCTCGGGCGCTGCCGGCTCCGCATCGGGCGTGGCCGGCAGCGCCGGGAAGTCGGTCGGGTAGAGCCCGGCCGCGAAGCCGTACACCTCGTCGCCGCCGCGCGGCAGTTGGGCGTACTCGCCGGCCAGCTCCAGCACCCGGCCCCAGAACTCACGGGCCTGCTCGCGCGGGATCCGAACGTGCCGGATGATCGAGTAGAGCCGGTCCGCCTCGTGCGCGGGCAGCGACTCGGCGGCGGCGGTGGCCAGGTCGTTGACGCAGTAGGGCACCGTGACGCCCTCGGTCGGACCGACCTGGCCGACGAAGAAGACCCGCGCGGTGCGGCCGTAGTAGCGCTCCTCGATCGCCCGCACCCGCCGGGTCCGGACCACCGTCAGCAGCTCGGCGTCGAGCAGCACGCCCACGTGGTGGGCGACGGTGCTCTTCGGCCGGCCGACCGCGGCCGCCAGCTCGGTGACCGTGGCGGCGCGTTCCAGCAGCAGTTCGAGGATCGCGTCGCGCAGCGGGTGGGCGAGCGCGCGCAGCTGGGGCGGGGCGGTCACCTCGACGAGCTCGGCGAGGTCGTAGTCGGGGAAGCGGGGATTGATCGACACCCCTCGATCATTCTAGAGTTCCGGATCGTTCGCCACCGGCAGTTCCGCCGTGGCCCGCACCGCGTCCAGGGGGTTCGCAGATGACCGAGGTCGTCCTCTTCCACCACGCCCAGGGGCTCACCCCCGGCGTCATCGCCTTCGCCGACGCCCTGCGCGCCGCCGGCCACACCGTGCACACCCCCGACCTGTTCGACGGGCGCACCTTCGCCACCGTCGAGGCCGGCGTCGACCACGCCCGGCAGCTCGGCTTCGGGGAGGTCGTCGAGCGCGGCGTGCGAGCCGCCGAGGGGCTGCCGGCCGAGGTCGTCTACGGCGGCTTCTCGCTCGGCGTGCTGCCGGCCCAGCAGCTGGCCCAGACCCGGGCGGGTGCCCGCGGGGCGCTGCTCTTCGAGGCGGTCGTGCCGGTCACCGAGTTCGGCGAGGCCTGGCCGGCCGAGGTGCCGGTCCAGCTGCACGCCGCGGCGCACGACCCGTACTTCACCGAGGACCTCGAGGCCGCCAAGGCCCTGGTCGGCGAGGCCGCGGCGGCCGAGCTGTTCCTCTACCCCGGCGACCGGCACCTGTTCACGGACAGCTCGCTGGCCTCGTTCGACCCGGACGCCACCCGGCTGGTCACCCGGCGGGTGCTGGACTTCCTCGCCGCGCTCTGACGCCGGGGAGCGACGGCGCCGGGGAGCGACGGCGCCGGACAGCTCCTAGTCGCGGAAGGTGCCGAAGAAGGTGCGGAAGACGACCACCAGGATCGCCGCGCCCGCGACGGAGGCGACCCAGTTGGCCGGGTCGCCGAAGTCGTGGACGATGCGCTGGTGCAGGTAGCGCGCCGAGAGACGGCTGCCGAGGAAGGAGCCGGCGACGCCGATCAGCGTGGTGACGACCAGGCCACCGGGGTCCCGCCCCGGGAGCAGGAACCTCGCGATCAGGCCGGTCGCCAGGCCGAGCACGATCCAGCGGGTGAGGTCCATCTCGCACAGCTCCTCTGTTCGCGGCCCGTCGGTCAGGACGCGGGCGGGCCGACCCCCGGTTGCGCACGGTGCATGCACCCACCGATCGCTACCCCCCTTTCGATGAGAGAACTCTCATCCGCGCGTGCGACCGTGGGCGCCCGTCCCGGTGGCAGCCCGGGCGAGCGAGCGAGGAGCGCCGATGGCCAGCGGTGACAGTGCCGGGCGAGTGCTGGTGGTGGACGACGACGACACGATCCGCCGCTCGCTGGAGCGGGGGCTGCGGCTGAGCGGTTTCGCGGTGCGCTCGGCCGGCGGCGGTCGGGCCGCGCTGGAGCAGCTGGCCGCCGAGCCGCCGGACGTGCTGGTGCTGGACGTCTCGATGCCGGACCTGCCCGGCACCGAGGTCTGCCGACTGCTGCGCGAGCAGGGCAGCGACACCCCGGTGCTGATGCTCTCCGCCCTGGACGAGCTGGCCGACCGGGTGGCCGGGCTGCAGGCCGGGGCGGACGACTACCTGGTCAAGCCGTTCGCGCTGGAGGAGTTGGTGCTGCGGCTGCGCGCGCTGCTGCGGCGGCGGCCGCCGGCGGGCGACGGGGTGCTGCGGGTCGGGCCGCTGGAGATCGCGCCCGGCACCCGTGAGGTGCGGCGGGACGGCCTGCCGGTGCACCTGACCCGGCGGGAGTTCGAGCTGCTGGAGCACCTGGCCCGCAACGCCGGACTGGTGCTGACCCGCGACCAGTTGCTGGACCGGGTCTGGGGGTACGACTTCGACGTGCGCACCGACGCCGTCGACACCTTCGTCAGCTACCTGCGGCGGAAGCTGGAGGAGGGCGGGCGGCCGCGGTTGATCCACACCGTGCGCGGGGTGGGTTTCGTGCTGCGGCTGCCCGAACCGGGCCCGGCCGGCGGGGGTCGGCGATGAGGCTCGCCACCCGGATCGCGATCTGGGCCGCGGTGCTGCTGCCGCTGCTGCTGCTCGGCACCAGCGCGTTGCTGCTCGGCCTGGTCACCCACGACCTGCGCAACGAGCAGGACGGCAAGCTGCGCGACCGCGCCCAGGCCGCCCTCCCCGACGTCCGCACCCTGCTCGACGCCGACCAGCAGGGCCGCACCCGGGTGGAGCAGAACCAGCACCGCAAGGTGCTGGACGCCGCGATGGACGTCGGCGTCCTGGTGGAGAACGCGAACGGCACCCAGCTGACCGCCGGCGGTCCGCTGCCCGACGCGGCCGCCCTGCCGGCCCCCCGCACCGGCACGCTCGGCCCGCTGACCGTGCAGTCCGGCGGGCGGGCCTACCGGGTGCTGGCCCGCCAGGTGGCCGGGGCCGACCCGGGCACCCTCTGGGTGGCCACACCGGTCTCGGCCACCGACGCCCAGATCGGCGCGATCCGCGGCCGGATCGTCCTGGTCACCCTGCTCGCCGCACCGCTCTCCGGGCTGCTCGCCTTCGGGCTGGCCCGGCGCGCCACCGCACCGCTCAGCCGGCTCGGCCGGCGCGCCGCCGCGCTGGACCCGCGGGCCGGCGCGGCCGGTTTCGGGCACCAGCGCAGCGGGATCGGCGAGGTGGACGAGCTGGCCGCCGCGCTCTCCAGCGCGCTGGCCCGGTACGACGACCAGGTGGCCCGCACCGCCCAGGCGCTGGAGACCGCACGCTCCTTCTCCGCCGCCGCCTCGCACGAGCTGCGCACCCCGCTGATGGGTCTGCAGACCAACCTCGACGTGCTCGCCGCCCACCCCGACCTGCCGGCCGCCGACCGGGACGAGATCATCACCGACCTGCGCACCGACCACCGCCGGCTGCTCGACCTGCTCACCGCGCTGCGCACGCTGGCCCGCGGCGACCTGGTCGAGGAGGAGGCCTTCGGCGCACTCGACCTGGCCGAACCGGTCACCGCGGCCGCCGCCGAGCTGCGCCGGCGGCGGCCCGAGCTGACGGTGCTGCTGGCGGTACCGGAGGGCGGCGGCGGGGCCCCGGGCGGGCTGGCGGGCGGGGCCGCGGGTACGCCGGCGGGTGCGGGTACGGCGGTGCGGGTGCACGGCTGGGAGGCCGGGCTGCGGATCGTCTGCGACAACCTGCTGGCCAACGCCGCGGTGCACGGCGGGTCCCCGGGCCGGATCACGGTGACCCTGACCCGGGCCGCCGGCGAGGCGGTGCTGACCGTGGACGACGAGGGCCCGGGCATCCCGGAGGCCGAGCGGGCCGCGGTCTTCGACCGGTTCCACCGCCGACCGGACAGCCCCGGCTCCGGGCTCGGCCTGACCCTGGTGGCGCAGCAGGTGGCCCTGCACCGCGGCACGGTCGCCGTGGCCACCGCGCCGAACGGCCGCGGCTGCCGCTTCGAGGTCCGGCTGCCGCTGGTCACCCCCGAGGCGCCGACCCTGCCGCTGCCGGCTCGCCGCGACTGGATCGGCGCCCGCGGGGAGGCGTTGGCGGAGCACTGACCGAGCAGCCGACAGCCGGCTGCGACTCACAAGGAATCCACAAAGAGCCCCGTTACCGTCCTGCTCGGCCGGGCCACCCAGGACCCGGACCGCACCAGCCCGTTCCGGACTCGGAGGACTCCGTCATGCGCTCCTACCGCAAGCTCTCCCCCCGCAAGGCCGGCGCCACGCTCGGCGCCCTCGCGCTCGGCGGCGCGCTGCTCGCGGCCGCCGCCCCCGCCCAGGCGGCCAGCCCCTCGGCGCCCGCCAGCCTGCCCGCGCCCACCGGGGACGGCGCCAAGGCGATCTGCAAGCGGCTGCCGAAGACCCAGGCGCACCTCCAGAAGGCGCTGACCCGGCTCAACGGCCCGGTCACCGAGGCCGGTTCGGTGGCCCGCCTGGAGCAGCGGGTGGACAACGCCAAGACCGCCGGCCAGACCGCGATCTACACCTACCTGAACGACCGGCTCAGCTACCGCAAGAGCCTGATCCCGACCCTGACCACCCGGCAGAACGACCTCAACGCGGTGGCCGGTTGGTGCTCCGCCCAGGGCCTCGGCAGCTCGCCGGCCGCCCAGTGACCCGCCTCCTCGACCGGCCCGGCCGACGCCCGCTCGGCCTGGCCGCGGCCGCCGTCCTCGCCGCCCTGGCCCTCACGGCCTGCGGCGGCGGGGGCGGCGGGACGGCCACCCCGGCCGCGCCGAGCGCGGGCGCCACCGGTGCCGCTCCGACCGGCGGAGCGAACCAGCAGCTGAAGGACATGCAGCAGAAGCTAGACGCCGCCGACGGCGCGGCCTCGGCCGCCGACTCGGATGCCGCACAGAACAACTGACTGTCAGTCAGGTCAACGGCGAGGGCGGATCGGGTTCGGCCGCCCCGCCGCCCGAGGGCCGGTCCGACGATGCGCGTCGGATCAGCGCGGTCGCCCCAGCCTTCGGGGGGGTTGAAAATTCCTATTCGTGAGTAGGGGG
>NZ_JBNQTI010000050.1:26351-32152 GCF_050325825.1 Kitasatospora sp. LaBMicrA B282 | reverse complement strand
CGCCCCAGCCTTCGGCTGGCGCGACCGCGCTGATCCGGGAGCGGGGGGAGGATGCGGGGGATCGTCGGACGGGCTCGAGCATCGGTAGCAAGCCGGCCGTCCTGCTCGGGGTCGAGCACAGCGACCCGCGAGCAGCCGCCCGGGCGAATGCCGAGGAAATCGTCGGACCGGCCCGAGCATCGGCAGCAAGCCGGCCGTCCTGCTCGGGGTCGAGCACAGCGACCCGCGAGCAGCCGCCCGGGCGAATGCCGAGGGAATCGTCGGACCGGCCCGAGCATCAGCAGCCCCGCAAGCGGCCGCCCGGGTCACATGTTGATCGTGCCCGTGAAGTCCCGTCCCTGGAGCAGCTTCTGGACCTTGGCGTCGCCCGAGACGGTGTTGCTGACCCGGCTGTGGTCCTGCCGCTGGTCGTAGGTGATCGCCACGTTCAGCGTCCCGGCGTGCTCCCGGGCCCAGTCGGAGAGTTGGCCGGCGAACTCCGGGTCCTGCTCGATCACCGTGCCGACCAGCTCGCGCACCCGGGGCTCGCCGGCGGGCTCGACCTCGGTCGTGGCCGCGGCCAGCTCGCCCGCGGGGCCGCGCCGGTGCAGGGCGCGCCGCAGCACCGGCTGCAGCGCCTCCCAGGCCTGGCGCCCGGCGGCGGTGCCGGCCGCGCCCGCGGCGGCCATGATCGCCCTGGTGATGGTGTCGGCGGAAACGATGTCCACGGAACTGCCCCCTCCTGGTGGCCTACCCCGCACGCCGGCCGCACGCTCGGCGCGCCGCTCACACGATAGTCCGCGACGTCGTGCCGTCCGGTCCGTTCCCCGAGATCCGCCGCCCGGCGGCTTGACGTTCCGGCGGCCGATCTACCAGTATCTCGGTCATGGACCACGGCACCACTCTCGTCTGCCGCCTGCACGTCGATCTGCGACGCCAGGCCAGCGACATGTGTGCCTGCTGATCTGCGCAGCCCCTTCCTGCCGGCTGTTCGCAGCGCCGCCCCGCCCGACGCACCCCGTGACCACCCTCCGGTGGTGCGCCCTGTCCGCGTGGCCGGCCCTTGCCCTCCCCCGCATCATCAGCAGCGCACCCGCGCCTCCGTGAGGACCCGTCATGACCGCTGACCTGCAGACCGTCCCGCCCGCACAACCGACTCCCCGCACCCCCGCCGCACTCCGTGCCCTGGTGACCGAGCTCGCCGAGCGCCCGCAGGAGTGGATCCACCGGGTCCGCCTCTCCGTCGACGAACGCTGGTACGAGCAGCTGAGCCTGACGGAGGATCACGAGGTCTGGCTGATCAGCTGGTTGCCCGGCCAGTCCACCGGTTTCCACGACCACGGCGGTTCGCGCGGCGCCTTCACCGTGGCGCTGGGCGAGTTGGAGGAGCTGTCGCTGGGCGGCACGGACGGCGCGTTGCACACCCGCCGGCTGCCCACCGGCGCGGCCCGCTCGTTCGGCCCGGACTTCCTGCACGACGTGCGCAACACCGGCGCCGGCCCGGCGGTCACCATCCACGCCTACTCGCCGCCGTTGGACGAGATGGCCCGGTACGAGCTGCGCGCCAGCGGCCTGCGGCTGACCGGGCGGGAGGGACGGGAGCAGTGGTGACCACGGTGGAGGAGCTGCTGACCCGGGCCCGCGCGGGCGTGCACCGGCCGGGGCCGGCCGAGGCGTACCGGGCCTGGCGGCAGGACGGAGCACTGCTGGTGGACATCCGTCCAGCCGCGCAACGCGGGGTCGAGGGGCAGATCCCGGGCGCGCTGGTGATCGAGCGCAACGTGCTGGAGTGGCGGCTGGATCCGGCCGGCAGCCACCGGATCCCGCAGGCGAGCGGGTACGAGCTGCCGATCGTGCTGGTCTGCTCGGAGGGCTACGCCTCCAGCCTGGCCGCCGCCTCGCTGCGTGAGCTGGGCCTGTACCGCACCACCGACCTGGACGGCGGCTTCCTGGCCTGGTCCGCCGCCGGCCTGCCGACCGAGCCCGGGCCCGCCGGTCCTCGCCGGTCCACGGTCCCCGTTAGTCCACCGTCCCCGCCGGCCCTCGGTCCCTACTAGTCCATCCGCAGCAACCGCGCACCACGCCGTCCCCGGGCCGGCCGGGTATCCGGCCGAAACCCGGTGTCACACCAGGTCAAGACGGCGTGTCGGATCCGTCACCGATCACCGTTCAGGGTTTCCCTTGGTCCTGGCGGGGGCAGGCAGCCACGGGTGTCCGCCCGGACCGCGCGTCACCCGCCATACCGACAACGGTGCCCAGGCACCCAGCTAGGAACTGCCCTGTGATCAGATTCGAGAGCGCCGGAAAGCGCCATCCGGACGGGACCGTCGCCGTCGAGGGGCTCGACCTCACGGTGCCCGCCGGCCGGACCACCGTCCTGGTCGGGCCCTCCGGCTGCGGCAAGACGACCATCCTGCGGATGGTCAACCGGATGGTCGAGCCCACCTCGGGCCGGGTCCTGCTGGACGGCACCGACGTCGCGCAGCTGGAGGCGGCCAGGCTCCGCCGCGGCATCGGCTACGTGATCCAGCAGGCCGGTCTCTTCCCGCACCGCAAGGTGCTGGACAACATCGCCACCGTCCCCTACCTGCTCGGCTGGGACCGCAAGCGGGCCCGGGCCCGGGCGATGGAGTTGCTGGAGCTGGTCGGGCTGGCCCCGGAGACCGCCAGGCGCTACCCGTTCCAGCTCTCCGGCGGCCAGCAGCAGCGCGTCGGGGTGGCCCGGGCGCTGGCCGCGGACCCGCCGCTGCTGCTGATGGACGAGCCGTTCAGCGCGGTCGACCCGGTGGTCCGGGCCGGCCTGCAGGAGGAACTGCTGCGGCTGCAGGGCGAACTGAACAAGACCGTGCTCTTCGTGACCCACGACATCGAGGAGGCGGTCCGGCTCGGCGACCAGATCGTGGTGCTGCGCGAGCACGGCCGGATCGGCCAGGTGGCCGACCCGGCGACGCTGCTGCACGCGCCGGCCGACGAGCAGGTGGCCGCCTTCCTCGGCCGCGACCGGGGCCTGCGCGGCCTGGCGCTGCGCCCGGCCGCCGGGATCGCGCTGCTGCCGCCCGGGGAGCCGTTCGAGGGCTGGACGCTGACCGTCGACCAGGACGGCCGGCCCATCGGCTGGCAACGGGCCGGGTCGGCTGAAACGATCCGTCAGGTCGCCGTCTACCAGCCGGGGGCCGACACCCTGCGCACCGCACTGGACAGCGCCGTGCTCTCCCCCGCCCGCGCGGCGGTGGCGGTGGACCCGGCCGGCCGGGTGGTCGGCCTGGCGCCGCGCGCCGCGGTGCTGGACGCCCTGGACGCGGCGGGCCCCGAGGCGGCCGCCGTCAGCACGGTGAAGGCCGGGCCGGCCGGGGCGGCCGGCGCACCGGTGACCCCCGGACCGAGCGACATACCCGCGGACCGGGTGGACGACGGCGGAGTGACCCATGGACGGTGAACCGCTGGTCCGCTGGCGCTGGCTCGGCGACCACCTGGGCTACCTCTGGGGCCTGTTGCAGGACCACGCGGTCATCTCGCTGGTCCCGGTGCTGATCGGGCTCGCCCTGGCCCTGCCGCTCGGCCTGCTCTGCACCCGCTTCCCGCGGCTCTACCAGCCGCTGGCCGCGCTCTTCAACGTGGTCTACGCGTTGCCCTCGCTCGCGGTCTTCGTGGTGCTGATCCCGTACACCGGGCTGGCCACCCGGGAGACCGTGATGATCCCGTTGACCTGCTACGCGCTCGCCGTGCTGCTGCCCACCACGGTGGACGGGCTGCGCGCGGTGCCGGAGCCGGTGCGCCAGGCGGCCACCGCGCTCGGCTACGGGCCCTGGCGCCGGCTGGCCACGGTCGAGCTGCCCGCCGCGGTGCCCTACCTGGTGGCCGGGCTGCGGGTGGCGGCGGTCTCCAGCATCTCGCTGGCCAGTGTCGGCGCGCTGGTCGGGCGCGGCGGCCTGGGCTACCTCTTCATCGACGGCTTCCAGCGCACCTTCCCGACCCCGATCGTGGCGGGCATCGTGCTGGTGGCCCTGCTCGCGCTGGTCACCGACGCGGTGCTGCTGCTGGCCCGCCGGCTGCTGGCGCCGTGGGCGGTACGGGAGAGGGGAGCCCGACGATGAACTGGCTGAACTGGCTGAACACCTTCTTCACCGATCCGGACCGGCTGCACGGCCCGGACTCGATCGTGCACCGGGTCACCGAGCACCTGGTGCTCTCCGGCGAGGCGCTCGGCGTGGCCTTCGTGCTCGCGGTGCCGCTCGGCCTGCTGATCGGCTACGCCGGGCGCGGGGCCGGCCTGGTCACCGCGCTGACCGGGGCGGCCCGGGCGCTGCCCACCCTCGGGCTGGTCACCCTCGCGGTGCTGGTCGCCGGGGTCGGCGACACCGCCGTGCTGGTGCCGCTGGTGGCGCTGGCCGCGCCGGTGCTGCTGGTGGCCGCCTGCGAGGGGGTCCGCGGCACCGACCCCGACCTGCGCGACGCGGCCCGGGGCATCGGCCTCACCCACCCGCAGGTGCTCTGGCAGGTCTGCGTCCCGTGGGCGCTGCCCGCGCTGCTGGCGGGCCTGCGCACCGCCGCGGTCCAGGTGATCGCCACCGCGACCGTCGCCGCCTACGTGGGCCTGGGGGGCCTGGGCCGCTACGTGATCGACGGGCTGGCCACCAAGGACTTCCCGCAGACCCTCGGCGGCGCCCTGCTGGTGGTGCTGCTCGCGGTCGCCACCCAGCTGCTCTTCGCGGCGCTGAACCGGTTCGCGCTGCCCGCCGGGCTGCGCCGCCGCTGACCGCCGCGCACTCCTTCCCCACCCTTACCGAAGGCTCCACCCTCACCGAAGGCTCCACCCTTACCGAAAGGACCTCCCATGCTGTCGCGTTCCCGTGCCCTCGGCTCCGCCGCGCTGCTCGCCGCCCTGACCCTGGCCGCCACCGGGTGCAGCAGTTCCTCCTCCTCGAGCGATCCGCTGGGCGGCAGTACCAAGGCCGCCAACCCCTCGGGGGGCGCCGCCAGCGGCTCCACCGTGGTGGTCGGTTCGGCCAACTACCCGGAGAACGTGCTGCTCGCCTCGATCTACTCGCAGGCCTTGCAGGCCAAGGGCGTCAAGGTGACCGAGAAGTTCAACATCGGCAGCCGCGAGGTGCTCTTCGACCAGGTCAAGAGCGGCAACCTGACGGTGCTGCCGGAGTACAACGGCGCGCTGCTCGCCTACCTGGACAGCAAGTCGACCGCGGCCACCGAGGCCGACGTCAACGCCGCACTGACCAAGGAACTGCCCGCCGGTCTGGGCATCCTGGACTCCTCGGCCGCCGAGGACAAGGACTCGCTGACGGTCACCCAGGCGACCGCGGACAAGTACAACCTGAAGAGCATCGCCGACCTGGGCCCACTGGCCGGCGGCTTCACGGTGGGCGGCATGCCGGAGTTCAAGTCCCGCCGCGAGCAGCAGTTCAAGGACGTGTACGGGCTCACCTTCAAGGACTGGAAGCCCACCGCCGACACGACGGCGAACGCGATCAAGGACGGCACGGTACAGGTCGGCGACGTCTTCACCACCGACCCGAAGCTGATGCAGCTGGGCCTGGTCTCGCTGGCCGACCCGAAGAACCTGTTCGGCGCCCAGAACGTGACCCCGCTGGTCTACAAGGCGGGCGTGAACCCCACCGCCACCGCCGCGCTCGACGCGGTCTCGGCCAAGCTGGACACCACGCAGCTGGTCACCCTGATGAAGAAGGTGTCGGTCGACAAGGACGACCCGGCGGCGGTGGCCAAGGACTGGGTCAAGGCCAACGGGCTGGGCTGACCCCGGGCACGTGAAACGGCGGCGCGGGCCGGGACGGAGTGTTCCGTCCCGG
>NZ_JBNQTI010000050.1:17187-26344 GCF_050325825.1 Kitasatospora sp. LaBMicrA B282 | reverse complement strand
ACGCCCCCCACCCCCCCCCCCCCCCCCCTCCCCCCCCCCCCCCCCCCCCCCCCCCCCCCCCCCCCCCCCCCCCCCCCCCCCCCCCCCCCCCCCCCCCCCCCCCCCCCCCCCCCCCCCCCCCCGCCGTGCGTGCCGGTTGCTCAGTACCAGTGGTGGGTCTGCCAGAACGCCCAGGCGGCGTTCGGGCTGCCGTAGCGCTCGTTCATGTAGTTCAGCGTCCACTTGATCTGGGTCACCGGGTTGGTGCGCCAGTCCGCGCCCGCCGAGGCCATCTTCGAGGCCGGCAGCGCCTGGCCCAGGCCGTAGGAGCCGGAGGACGGGTTGGTGGCCCGGAAGTTCCAGCTGCTCTCGTGGTTGACGATGTTGGCGAAGGCGGCCCACTGGCCGGCGGGCACCATGCTCTGGGCCAGCGCGCGGATGCCGGACGGGCTCAGGTCGGTGGCCACCGGGGCGGCCGGCGCCTGCTGCGCCGCGGGGGCGGGCGCCGGGGCCTGCTGCGGGGCGGGGGCCTGCTGCGGCTGCTCGGTCGGCTGCTGCGCGGGCTGCGGCTCGGCCGGCTGCTCGGTCGGCGGCTGCTCCTGCTGGGCGGCGGCCGGCGGCTGCGCGGGGGTGGTGAACGGCGCGAAGTCGGCGACGTGACCGGCCTCGCCCTGCGGGGCGTTCGGCTTCAGGTAGTCGGCGGCCGCGATCCGGGCGGCGGCGGCCGGGGCACTGGTCGTGGTGAGCTTCAGGTCCTCGCCGTGGCCGGCCTCGGCGGCGGTGAGGGTGACGGCGGGCTTGGCCGCCGGGGCCGCGACGGTGGCCGCGTCGGAGGGGAGCGCGAAGGCCACGGCGGAGGCGACGACCGTGGTGGCCAGGCCGGCCGAGGCGAGGACCACGGAGGATCGTCGTCGGACGGTGGTCATCAGGGCGCTGCGCATACTGGGTCTACCTCGTTCGGGTTGCCGGTCCTCCGGGCGCACGACGGCGGCGCGGCAGCGGGCCGCAGGCCGGCGAAGGCGTGCTCGGGTGACCGTGGGCACCCCGGGGAGTCCGGTCGGTGCCGTACGGAAGGCGCGCCGCCGTGCAGAAGTCCGGGGCCGGCGGTGGGCCGGGTCCCGGCGGCACCGGAACAGCGCCCGGTGCGGGCGGCGCGCTTGGCGACTCGTCCAGGTTTAACCCGGTCCGTCACGGCGGACCAAAACGCGCCGCTACGACGGTCGATCGTAGTGACCGCGCGACTACGGCCGCCCGGGGCCGGGTTTCCGCGGTCGGGTGGCAACGGGCCGCCGCGTAGTCCCGATCCGTCTGTGGTCACCGTCACCAGTTCGGTGACGCCGGGTGATCGGACCGCGACGCCCGGCGCTCGACTGTTAGGACTCTTGACAGATAAGTGGTCTAGTCCAACGATGAGTCCTGTCCATCCGACCGGGATGCACTGTGGGGGTGTGACCACCGGCCGGCGGGGACTCGCCCTGCCCTGATTCGCCCACCGCCCCCGACTCATCCGCACCACCTCGACCGACGACGCGTCGCCTCGCGCCGGTCGTTGGCATGCGCACGTCCATTTTTCCCGGATTTTCGGCACCTCCTCCCCTGATCCGTCCACGTCTGCTGGAGCACAGATGCGACTTCACAGATCCGTCCAGGCCGTGCTGACCGCCGGCGCCACGCTGGCCGCCTCGGCCGGCCTGCTGGTCGGCGCGGGCACCGCCGCGCACGCGGCCGCGCCGACCCCGCTGCCCGCGCACGTCTTCGCGCCCTACTTCGAGGCCTACAGCTCCGACAACCCGGCCACCCTGGCGAGCCAGTCGGGCAACAAGTACCTGTCGATGGCCTTCCTCCAGGCCGACACCAAGGGCTCCTGCACCGCCTACTGGAACGGGCAGAGCAGCAGCCCGGTGGCCGCCTCGACCTTCGGCAGCGCGATCGCCTCGATCCAGGCGAACGGCGGCGACGTCGTCCCGTCCTTCGGCGGCTACTCCGCCGACAACGGCGGCACCGAGATCGCCGACAGCTGCACCGACGTCAACCAGATCGCGGCGCAGTACGAGAAGGTCATCACCACGTACAACGTCAGCCGGATCGACCTCGACACCGAGGACAACTCGCTGACCGACACCGCCGGCATCGACCGCCGCAACAAGGCGGTCAAGCAGGTCGAGCAGTGGGCCGCGACCAACGGGCGCAGCGTGCAGTTCTCCTACACCCTGCCGACCACCACCAGCGGGCTGGCCGACTCGGGACTCGCCGTGCTGCAGAACGCGGTGAGCAACGGCACCCGGGTCGACGTGGTCAACATCATGGCCTTCGACTACTACGACGGCGCCAGCCACGAGATGGGCACCGACGCCGAGCACGCCGCCACCGGCCTCTACAACCAGCTGGCCGGCCTCTACCCGAGCGAGACGCCGGCCCAGCTCTGGTCCTCGATCGGCATCACCCTGATGCCTGGCGTCGACGACTTCGGCACCGGGGAGACCACCACCGTCCAGGACGCGGCCACCGTGCAGAGCTGGGCGAGTGGCAAGGGCGTCGACACGCTCTCGTTCTGGGCGCTGGAGCGCGACAACGGCAGCTGCGCGGTGGGCACCGCCGGCAACGACAACTGCTCCGGGATCGCCCAGAACACCTGGGACTTCAGCCACGCCATGGAGCCCTTCACCTCGGGCGGCGGCGGCCAGACCGGCAACGACTTCTCGCTGGGCGACACGCCCGGCGGCGGCTCGGTGCAGCCGGGCGGCTCGACCAGCAGCACGGTGAGCACCGCGGTCACCTCGGGCAGCGCGCAGAGCGTGGCCCTGTCGGTCTCCGGCGCCCCGGCCGGCGTGAGCGCGAGCCTCAGCCCCGCCACCGTCACCGCCGGCGGCAGCGCCACCCTCACCCTGGCCACCACCAGCGCCGTCGCCCCCGGCAGCTACCCCCTCACCATCACCGGCACCGCCGCCTCCGGCAGCCACACCGCGAGCTACACCCTCACGGTCACCGGCTCGGGGTCGACCGGGCTGGTCAACGGCGGCTTCGAGAGCGGCAGCCTGAGCCCGTGGACCTGCCAGGCCGGCAGCGCCGTGGTCGGCACGCCGGTGCACTCCGGCAGCCACGCGCTGCAGGTGACGCCGTCCGACAGCACCACCGGTGAGTGCGACCAGAGCGTCACCCTGCTGCCCGACCACGCGTACACGCTGACCGGGTGGGTGCAGGGCAACTACGCCTACCTCGGCGTCAGCGGCGGCGCCACCGGCTCCAGCTGGACCTCGGCCAGTGCCTGGACCCAGCTGAGCGTGCCGTTCACCACCGACTCGACCGGCAAGGCGACGGTGTACGTGCACGGTTGGTACGCCCAGGGCAACGTCTACGCGGACGATCTCGCGATCAACTGACGCCTGACGGCAGGCGTCCGGACCCGGGCGGGGTGCGGTCCGGACCCGGGCGGGGTGCGGTCAGAGCACCTTGCCCGGGTTCATCAGGCCGTGCGGGTCCAGCGCCGCCTTCACCGCCCGCTGCAGCTCCAGTTCCAGCGGCGACCGGGTGGCGGCCAGCGCCGCGCGCTTCAGCACGCCGATGCCGTGCTCGGCGCTGACGCTCCCGGCGAAGTCCGCCACCAGCTGCTCGATCACCGGCGAACTCCCCTCCCCCGCCAGTACGTTGAGGTGCACATTGCCGTCCCCGACGTGCCCGAAGGCGTTCACCAGCGCCCCCGGGCAGGCCTGCGCCACCGCCTGCTCGGCGGTCTCGACGAACCGGGCGATCGCGCCGAGCGGCACGCTGACGTCGTGCTTGACCGCGCCGCCCGCGCGCTTCTCCGCCTCCGGCAGTGCCTCGCGCAGCGCCCAGAGCGCCCGGGCCTGGGCCGCGTCGAGGGCCGGCACCGCGTCCACCGCCAGGCGCTGCTCGACGGCGCGGGCCAGGAAGGCCTCCAGCTGCGCGGTCAGTCCGGCGCCGTCCCGGGTGGCGGTGGCCTCCACCAGCAGGTAGCGCGGGTGCGGGCGGTCGAACGGGTCGCGGTGGCCGGCGGTGTGCGCGAGCACCAGGTCCAGCCCGGTGCGGCCGAACAGCTCCAGCGCGGTGAGGCGGTCCTCCAGCAGCTCCCGGGCGAGCGCGAGCAGCGCGGGCAGCGGGGCCAGGCCGGGCAGCGCGAGCAGGGCCACCGCCTGGTGCCGGGGGCGGGGGAAGAGGCGCAGCGTGGCGGCCGTGACGATGCCGAGGGTGCCCTCCGAGCCGATCAGCAGCTGTTTGAGGTCGTAGCCGGTGTTGTCCTTGTACAGGGTGCGCAGCCCGTGCCAGATCCGCCCGTCCGGCAGCACCGCCTCCAGGCCGAGCACCAGGTCGCGGGTCATGCCGTAGCGCAGCACGTTGCTGCCGCCGGCGTTGGTGGCGACCGCGCCGCCGATCCGGCAGCTGCCCTCGGAGGCCAGCCGGAGCGGGAAGAGCAGCCCGGCCCGCTCGGCCGCCTGCTGCACCTCGGTGACGGTGCAGCCCGCCTCGGCGGTGAGTGCGAAGTCGGCGGGGTCGACGCTGCGGATCCGGTCCAGCCCGCGCACGCTGAGCACCACCTGGGTGCCCTCGCCGAGCGGCAGCGCCCCGCCCACCAGCCCGGTCCCGCCCGCGAAGGGCACCACCGGAACCCGGTGCCGAGCGCACACCGCCACCGCGGCCGCGACCTGCTCGGTGCTGCGCGGGCGCAGCACCGCGGCGGGGTGGGCGGGGAACAGGCCGCGCTCGTCCCGGACGAACGCGGCCGCGGGATCGTCGGGAGCCAGCACCCCCGGGTCGCCGAGCACCCGGCGCAGCTCGGCGAGTGCGGCAGGGAGGGTCATGGGGACCACGGTAACGTGCCGGGGGTGGTCCGGCGGGGGATCATTCGCCTACCGTGGGCCACCATGAGCGGAATGATCATCTTCGCACGGGATCTACGACATCGAGGTCGACACCGGCGCCGCCTCGCCGGCCGAGTGCGCGAAGCGGATCAGGGACTTCCTGCCGAACCGGCCCTTCCCCACCGCCTTCCAGCGCCTCAAGACTGTCTGACGCACCCCGACCGCCTCCAGGAAGGCAGCGTTCCGTTGTCCGACACCGCACTCCCCCGCACCGCCCGCGTGATCGCCCCCGCCGGCCTGGCGCCCGGCGCCGGCTACAGCCAGGTCGCCTGGGGCACCGGGCGCACCGTCGCCGTCTCCGGGCAGGTGGCACTCGACGAGCACGGCGCCCTGGTCGGCCCGGGCGACCCGGAGGCCCAGGCGCGCCAGGTCTTCGAGAACGTCCGCCGCTGCCTCGCCGAGGCCGGCGCGACCTTCGCCGACGTGATCAAGTTGACCTTCTTCGCCACCGACGTCGCCCAGTTGCCCGCGCTGCGCGCCGCCCGGGACGCCGTGATCGACACGGCCCGGCCGCCGGCCAGTTCGGCCTTCGTGGTGGCCGCGCTGATCCGTCCCGAGTTCCTGGTCGAGGTCGACGCGCTCGCCGTGGTGCCCGCGACCGCCGACTGAGGTCCGCACCGGGACCGCACCGCCCTCGGGCCCCACAGGGCCGGGCCACGGGTGAGTTCGCGCCATTACCCGGGCCCGCCCCGCGGGGCCCCGCGCTTCCCCTCGAATGACCGGTACATGCCCATGGCCTAGTCCGATCGCCACCGGGCCCGGCCGCTCCGCCGCCGCGGCAGGCACCCGTCGCGGCCCGGTTGTACCGAAATTCGGACAACCACCCCCGGTCGACGGCGGACTCACCCTCTGGCACACCCAGCTGACCCTGCGTTAGCGTTCCTGCCGTCGACGCCGCGGCAAGATCGGCGGCCGGGCCACGGCCCGCCGCACCGCGGGCGCGACGGGGGTGTGCGGGGCCGCCGCGGGAGGATCCGCGCGCACGGCCCGGCCCGGGGGCACCCCGCCGGGGACCACTTCGCACCGCAGCAACCCGAACCACCGCAGGCCGGGACGACCCTGCCCGCGGCGCATCGCTCCTCGGTACCCCGCCCCGCGGGGTACCCCACGACCTGGAGGAACGCATGGGTTACCGGAAACGCTGGGCCGCCGCGCTGGCCGCGGGCTCGCTGCTCGCCCTCGGGGCGCCACTGGCCGCGCACGCCACCGGCACCGCGTCCGCCTACCGCACCGACCTGCGCGTCCTGGTGCTCGACGACGGCGGCCCCGCCGTGGGCGCGATCACCGCCGAGCTGACCGGCGAAGGCGTCCCGTACACCGACGTCCAGCTCGCCGCCGCGGGCCGCCCCACGATCAACGCGGCCTTCCTCACCGCGACCCTCCCGGACGGCTCCACCGAGGCCAGGTACCAGGGCGTGGTGCTGCCCAGCGCCGGCGCGCTCGGCAGCGGCACCGCCGAGTCGGCCGCGCTGCTCTCCTACGAGCAGGCCTACCACGTCCGCCAGGTCGACGCCTACACCTACCCGCAGCCCGCGGTCGGCCTCAACTGGCCGCAGAACCCCGGCTACCTCGGCTCGCTGGACGGGATGAACGCCGCCACCACCGCCGCCGGCGCGGCCGGTGCCTTCGGCTACCTCAAGGGCCCGGTCCCGTTCGAGCAGATCAACCCGGCCGTCTCGGAGAGCTACGGCTACCTGGCCACCCCGCTGGCCACCCAGCTCGCGGGGCACACGTTCACCCCGCTGGTGGACATGCCGATCCCCAACAGCACCGCCCGCGGCAGCCTGGTCGGCGACTACCAGCACGACGGCATCGACGAGTTGGTGACCACCTTCGCCTACAACCAGTACCAGCAGCAGTGGCGGCTGCTGGCCCGCGGCATGGTCGACTGGCTGACCCAGGGCGTGCACCTCGGTTTCGACCGCGACTACCTGGCGGTCCAGGTGGACAACGTGCTGAACACCGACAACCGCTGGAGCACCACCCTCAAGTGCACCGCCGGTGACGCCAACTGCGCGGTGGCGGCGGGCAGTCCGGACGCGGTGCCGATCCGGCTGACCGCGGCCGACGTGGACTTCGCCAAGCAGTGGGCGGCCACCAACGGCCTCGCCCTGGACCTGGTGGTCGACGGCGGCGGCAGCACCGCCCAGGCGGCCGGCCCGGGCGCCGGCACCGACGCCACCCAGGCCCAGTTGGTGACCGACGCGTCCGCGTTCCGGTTCGTCGACGGCACCTACGGCCACCCGTACCTCGGCTGCGTGCAGAACACCGCGGTGGTGCCGTGGAGCTGCGCCACCGACAGCACCGGCGCGGTCCAGTGGACCAGCCAGGCCGCGATCACCGCGGCGATCCAGTCCAACCTGACCTGGGCCCAGGGCAAGGGCCTGGCACTGGACCCGAGCGAGCTGGTCACCGCGCAGAACTCCGGCCTCGCGCTGCGGCCGCAGCAGAGCGCCGACAACCCGTCGCTGGCCCCGGCCCTGACCGCCGCCGGCGTGACCGCGCTGGCCTCCAACGGCTCGCTGGAGCCGGCCTCCCGCCAGGTCGGTCCGGCCACCACGGTGCCCGGGCACGGCGGCGACGTCTTCCACAACGCCGCCACCGCCGCCGAGGAGGCCGACGAGTACAACTGGCTCTACACCTCCACCGCCCAGGGCGGCAGCGGCGCCTGCAGCAGCTCGACCACCTCGGCCTGCCTGGCCGCGCCGCTGAACACCACCACCGGTTTCGCCGCCACCATCGTGCCGAGCGAGGCCCGGATCGCGCTCTCCCACGTGCTCGGCAACGACCCGGCGCCGCTGGTGTACGCGCAGAGCAACTTCACCGAGGACCGGATCGCCTACCCCGTGCTGAACCAGATCCTCAGCACCTACCAGGGCCTGCTCAACGCCAACACCCCGCTGGTCAACCTGCGCCTGAAGGACATCGCCGCCCAGCAGCGGCAGCGCTCCGCCTGGAACGCCGCCGTGGCCGCCGGGAGCGTGACCGCCTACCAGATCGGGTCCATCGTCACCGTCTCGGCGCCCGCCGGGGTGACCGTGCCGGTGACCTCGCCGACCGGCACCGTCCAGGTGCAGCAGACCGGCACCGCGAACACCGTGGCCGGGACCGCGTACGCCGGTGAGCTCTCCGGCTGGCTGGCCCCCGCCACCGGCCAGACGGCGGTGACCCTGCAGGTGCCCACCGCCCCGGCCAAGCCGCCGGTGGCCCACAGCACGCCCGCCGCGGCCCCGGTCACCCGGCCGTACCTGCCGGCGGGCGTGCGGGTGCCGATGCCGTTCGGGCCGGGTGACACCACCCGGATCCGGGCCGACCGGCAGAGCTGACCCCGCCTCACCTCCCCGCTCACAGCGCCCCGTCCGGTCCGCGGACGGGGCGCCGCGGGTCGCACCGCCGCCGGTTAGGATGCGAAACAGCTACCCGCCGGAAGCAAGGAGTCACACCCGTGCACGTCGGATTCATCGGCCTGGGCGCCATGGGGCGCGAGATGGCTGCGCAACTCGTCAAGGCGGGCCACCAGGTCCGGGTCTGGAACCGCTCCCCCGAGCCGGTGGCGGCGCTGGTGGAGCTGGGCGCCGAGGCGGCCTCGACCCCGGCGCAGGCGCTGGCCGGCGAGGTGCTGGTGTCGATGCTCGCGGACGACGCGGCGGTGGAGTCGCTGCTGCTGGACGAGGCGCTGCTGGCCGCCGCCCCGATCGGCGTGCACGTCAACATGGCCACCGTCTCGCCGGACCTGGCCCGCCGGGCGGCCGAGCTGCACCAGCGGCACGGGATCGGCTACGTCGCCGCGCCGGTGCTGGGCCGCACCGACGTGGCGGCGGCCGGGAACCTGAACATCCTGGCGGCCGGCGAGAGCGCCCTGCTGGACCGGGTGGCCCCGCTGTTCGCCGCGATGGGCCGGCAGACCTACCGGCTGGGCGAGCGGCCCGAGCTGGCCAACGTGGCGAAGATCAGCACCAACTTCCTGATCGTCTCGGCGGTCGAGGCGCTCGCCGAGGCGACCGCGCTGGCCGAGGGCAACGGGCTGGCCGCCGCCGACCTGCTGGAGGTGCTGACCGGCACCGTCTTCCCCGGCCCGGTCTACGCCGGCTACGGCGGCATGATCGCCGCCCGCCGCTACGACCCCGCCTTCCGGCTGGCGCTCGGCCTCAAGGACGTCGGCCTGGCCCAGGACGCGGGCAAGGCGGCGCACGTGCCGATGCCGACCGCCGGCGTGCTGCGCGAGGCCCTGCTGGAGGCCATCGCGCACGGCGACGGCGGCCTCGACCTGGCGGCGCTCGGTGAGACCGCGCGCCGCCGGG
>NZ_JBNQTI010000050.1:0-17177 GCF_050325825.1 Kitasatospora sp. LaBMicrA B282 | reverse complement strand
GGGGGGGGCGGGGGGGGGGGAAAGGGGCGAGGGGGGAGGGTGGAAGAAATGGGGAGATAAAACCCCCCCCCCCCCCCCCCCGGGCCGGGCTGGGCCGGAACTGAGGCCGACTCAGGACTGACGCCAGCTCAGGACTGACGCCAGCTCAGGACTAACGCCGGGCCCAGGACTGACGTCGGCTCAGGACTGCGGCTGGAGCCGCCCGGCGAACCGCCGCTCGAAGCCGTCCCCGGTGTCGGCGGTCACCGCGTAGTCGTACCGCCCGGCGGCGGTCGCCGCCAGCACCTGCTCGGCGCTGCCGCCGGGCGCCACCGTCACCGTGCTCGGGGCCGAACCGGTGGCGCCGGTGGCGGTGTTGGGGCCGACGGTGAAGACCACCGGCCGGCCGCCCTGGTTGGTCAGGGTGAGCCGCACCCCGTCCGGCGCCTCCACCGAGGAGACCTCCGGGTGACCCTTGCCGCCGTCGCTCCAGGTCCGCACGTCGCCCTTGTAGCCGCGCAGGAAGCCGTCCGGTCCGTGCGCGTCGATGTCGTACGGGCCGCCGCTGACGCCCAGCGCGCTGAAGAAGTCGCTGACGCTGCCGCCGACCGGCAGGGTGTAGCGCCAGGCCCCGAACTGGCGGAAGTTCACCGCGTACATCGAGAGGCCCGCGCCCAGCGTGCCCAGGTTGTCCAGGGTGATCCAGAGCTGCCCGGTACCGGTGTCGGTGCGCGAGGAGGAGCCGAACCGGTAGCCGGTCGGCAGCGCGGGCCGGTCCCCCGGCTCCACCTGAGGCTGTTGCTGGACGACCGGCGGGAAGAGCGGCGGCAGCAGCAGCTTGTCCTGCTGGGCCAGGTCGGCCAGCAACTGCTTGGTGTCCGGCAGCGCCGGGAAGCTGCGGTCGCTGGTGGTGAAGTCGAAGGCCGACATCAGGTCACCGCAGACGGTGCGCCGCCAGGCGGAGATGTTGGGCTCCCGGACCCCGGTCCAGTTCTCCAGGAAGCGCAGCACCGACGTGTGGTCGAAGACCTCCGAGTTGACCCGCCCGCCACGGCTCCACGGCGAGATCACGATCATCGGCACCCGCGGGCCGAGGCCGATCGGCTGGCCGCCCACGAACTCGTCCGGGGTGCCGTCCGGCGCCACCGGCGGGACCACGTGGTCGAAGAAGCCGTCGTTCTCGTCGTAGTTGAGCAGCACGACCGTCTTCGCCCACACCTCCGGGTTGGCCGCCAGCGCGTTCAGCACCACCGAGGCGGTGAAGTCGGCGCCCTGGGCCGGCGGGTAGTTGGGGTGCTCGGACTGCGCGGTGGGGGCCACCACCCAGCTGACCGCGGGCAACCGGCCGGCCGCCACGTCGTTCGCGAAGTCGTCGGCGCCGGCCCGGGCCATGCCGCGCTGGTAGAGCGGGGAGTCGGTGGGCGCGGTCTGGAAGGACTTGAACCAGGCCAACGCGTTGTCGTCGAAGTTGTCCTGCTGCTGGTAGACCTTCCAGGAGATGCCCGCGGCCTGCAGCCGCTCCGGGTAGGTGGTCCAGGTGAAACCGGACTTCGTGTTGTCGGTGGCCGGGCCGCCGCCGGTGGCGCCCGGGTCGATCGTCCCGGACCAGAGGTAGAGCCGGTTCGGGTCGGTGGAGGTCATCGCCGAGCAGAAGTACTGGTCGCAGAGGGTGAAGTTGTCCGCGAGCGCGTACTGGAACGGGATGTCCTGGCGGCGGTAGTAGCCCATGGTGTACCAGGACTTGGCGGGCACCCAGTTGTTCCACTGCCCGTTGGCCCAGGCGCTGTGGGTGCCGTTCCAGGAGTGGTCCAGGTCGAAGATCCGCTGGGCGTCGCTGGTCGAGGTGTCCAGGTGCCAGGGCAGCAGGTCGGTGCCGCCCACCGTGCCGAGCAGCTTCTGGCGCAGCACGTCCGAGCCACCGGGGAAGCGGACCCGGGAGGTGTCGCCGTAGCCGCGGACACCGTTCAGGGTGCCGAAGTAGTGGTCGAAGGAGCGGTTCTCCTGCATCAGCACGACGACGTGCTCGACGTCGTCCAGGGTGCCGGGGGACGCGGGCGCGGCCAGCGCCTGCTGGACGGCGCCGGGCAGCGCGCCGAGGCCGAGCGCGGCACCGGAGGCGGCGGCCGAGCCGAGCAGGGCGCGGCGGGAGAGCGGGGACACGGGTCCTCCTGGGAGGGAGCGGAGTTGGCCGAGGGGGGTCGTACTCGCCGGTCGCTTACTTCCGGGTAGGGATGATTCCAGCGGAGGGTGAACACCGGAAGACCCGCGGACAGCGGTTGAGGTGTCTGTACATGTCGGCCACATCATGAGCACTACTCAGCTTGACCGAACGTCAGCGGATACACTCCGCCGCATGATGATCAAGCCCACCGTCCTGATCCAGGAGCACCCCGCGTTGAAGGCCTTCGGCCCGATCCCGCTGACCCCGCTGCCCTTCCCCAGCATCGTGGTGGCCAGCAGCGACGACCCGTACGCCGGCATCGAGCGCTCCCGCGCGTTCGCCGCCGGCTGGGGCTCGCGGCTGGTCGAGGTCGGCGCGCTGGGGCACGTCAACTCCGAATCCGGGCTGGGCGACTGGCCGCAGGGACGGGAACTGCTGGCCGAACTGACGAGTTGACGGATCATCAACCAGCCGGTCGGCCAGGAGGATCCCGTATGTCACTGCACGGCACCGCCGCCCACCTGGCGCTCGCCGGCCCCGCCAGGTCCAGCGGAGCCGAGCTGCCGCCGCTGGTCCGCCGCGCCCTGGCGGCTGCCGAGGCGCACGGCTTCGACCACTCCTGCCGGCCCGAACAGGGGCTGCTGATCCGCACCCTGGCCCAGGGCGCGGCCGGCCGGATCGGCGAGAGCGGCACCGGCTGTGGGGTGGGCCTGGCCTGGCTGGCCACCGGCGCACCGCCCGGGGTGCAGCTGGTCAGCGTGGAGCGGGACCCGGCGCGGGCCGCGGTGGCCGCCGCGGTCTTCGCCGACCAGCCGCAGGTGACGGTGGTCCACGGCGACTGGACCGAGCTCCACCGGCACGGGCCGTTCGACCTGCTGGTGCTGGACGGCGGCGGCCAGGGCAAGAACGGCGGCGCGGCGGCCGACCCGGTCCGACTGCTGAACCCCGGCGGCACGGTGGTGGTCGACGACTTCACCCCCGCCACCGGCTGGCCGCCGCTGCACGAGGGACGCCCCGACACCGCCCGCCTGCACTGGCTGGAGCACCCCGCCCTGCGCGCCGCCGAGCTGCGGCTGGCCGCGGACCTCAGCAGCGTGGTGGGCACCCGGCGCCACGACGCCCCGGGGCCGGCCGCCGGCGCCTGAACCGCACCGGCGACCGACGACCGGGGCCCGGGGGCCTGAGCCCGTCAGGCCGGCTCGGCGACCGGGGGGTGCAACGGGAAGTGACAGGCCGCGAGGTGGCCTGCCGCGCCGAAGGCCCGCAGCGGCGGTTCGGTGGTCGCGCAGAGCTGCTGGGCGGCCGCGCACCGGGTGCGGAACCGGCAGCCGGAGGGCGGGTCGATCGCCGAGGGCAGCTCACCGGCCACGCCGTGGCGGCTCTTGGCCTTCTCCACCAGCGGATCGGCCACCGGGATGGTGTCCAGCAGACCGCGGGTGTAGTGGTGCACCGGAAACGCGTACACCGACTCGGCCGGCCCGACCTCCACCAGCTTGCCCAGGTACATCACCCCGATCCGGTCGGCCAGGTAGCGCACCACCGACAGGTCGTGCGAGATGAACAGGTAGGAGAGCCCGAACTCGCCCTGCAGGTCCCGCATCAGGTTGAGCACCTGCGCCTGGATCGACACGTCCAGCGCCGAGACCGGCTCGTCCGCCACGATCAGCTTGGGCTGCAGCGCCAACGCCCGGGCCAGGCCGATGCGTTGACGCTGGCCGCCGGAGAACTCGTGCGGATAGCGCTCCAGCGCACTGCCGGGCAGGCCCACCACGTCGAGCAACTCCCGGATCCGGCCCTCGCGTTCGGCCGAACCGCCGACCTGGTGGATGTCCAGCGGCTCGCGCATGATGGACCGCACCGGCATCCGCGGGTTCATCGCCGCGTAGGAGTCCTGGAACATCAGCTGCACGTCCCGGCGCAGCCGGCGCCGCTCGGTCCGGGGCAGCCGTGCCAGGTCCTGCCCGGCGAAGAGCAGCCGGCCGCCGGTGGGTTTCTCCAGGCCGACGATGAGCTTGCCCACCGTGGTCTTGCCGCACCCGGACTCGCCGACCAGGCCGACCGTCTCGCCCCGGCCGACGGTCAGGTCCACGTTGGCCACCGCGCTGACCGCGCCCACCGCCCGGCGCAGCACCAGGCCGGCCGTGACCGGGTACTCCTTGGCCAGAGCCTCCACCCGCAGCAGCGGCTCGGCCGGCGCCGGCCGCCCGTCCACCGCGTCCACGGCGTCCACCGCGTCCACCGGGCCCGGCTGCGCCGGCACCGTGACCCGCAGCGGGCCCGCGGCGGCCACCGGCTCGGGGGCGGGCGCCGCGGACGGCAGTTCCGCTGCGCCGGAGGGCAGTTCGACCGCGCCGACCGGGAAGAAGCAGCTGTACCGGTGGCCCGGCAGCTCCCCGGTCAGCTGCGGCTCGCTCGCCCGGCAGGCGTCGGTGGCGTACCGGCAGCGCGGGGCGAACCGGCAGCCGGTCGGCGGGGCGGTGAGGTCCGGCGGCAGGCCCGGGATCGAGTAGAGCCGTTCGCCGGACGCCGCGCCGCGCTCGGGCAGCGAGGCGAACAGCGCCTCGGTGTACGGGTGCCGGGGGTTGGCGTAGAGCGCCTCGGTGCGGGTGGTCTCCACCACCTGCCCCGCGTACATCACCGCGATCTGGTCGGCCCGCCCGGCGATCACCCCGAGGTCGTGGGTGACCAGGATGACCGCCATCCCGAGCCGTTCCTTCAACTCGTCGATGAGCTCCAGGATCTGCTTCTGGATGGTGACGTCCAGCGCGGTGGTCGGCTCGTCGGCGAGCAGCAGCTTGGGCTCGTTCGCCAACGCCATGGCGATCATGGCGCGTTGGCGCATCCCGCCGGACAGCTCGTGCGGGTAGACCCCGGCCCGCTGCGCCGGGCTCGGCATGCCCACCAACGACAGTGCCTCGACCGCACGTTCGTGCGCCTCGCGCTTGGAGACTCCGCGGTGGATCCGCACCGACTCCGAGATCTGCCGGCCGATGGTCATGGTCGGGTTGAGCGAGGTGGTCGGGTCCTGGAAGATCATGCCGATCTCGTTGCCCCGGACCCGGTCCATCTCGTCGTCGGTGAGGGTGAGCAGGTCCCGCCCGTCCAGCCGCACCTGGCCGCCGACCACCTGGCCGCCGTTGGGCAGCAGTTGCATGATGGACATCACCGTCATGGTCTTGCCGCAGCCGGACTCACCGACGATGCCGAGGGTCTCCCCCACGTCCACGCTGAGGCTGATCCCGTCCAGCGCGTGGACCACCGAGTGCTTCAGCCGGATCTCGGTCCGTAGGTCGATCAGTTCGAGGAGTGCCACGGCTCACCGCTTCTGCAGACGGGTTTCGAAGGCGTCGCGCAGCGCGTCGCCGATCACGTTGAAGGAGAGGATGATCAGGATGATCAGCGCGGCCGGCGGGTAGATCATCCACCAGTAGCCCTGGGTGGCGAAGCTGGTGCCGACGTCCAGCATGCCGCCCAGGTCGTTGTTGGGCGCCTGGAGGCCGAGCCCGATGTAGCTGAGGGTGGAGAGCGCGAAGACGGCGTCGGCGATCGCGAACGTGGTGTTGACGATCGTGGTGCCGATGGTGTTCGGCAGGATGTGCTTGAAGACGATCCGCGGGCCGCCGGCCCCCATCATCCGGGAGGCGGCGACGTAGTCGCGCACCTTGACGGCCAGCGCCTCGCCGCGGACCAGGCGGGTGATGGCGAACCAGGAGGTGAAACCGACCTCCAGGATCAGCATCGTCTTGCTCTTCCCGTAGACGCTGCTCAGGTAGATCAGCAGGAAGATCAACGGGAACGACATCAGCGAGTCGATCACGCGCATCATCAGGGCGTCGATCCAGCCGCCCAGGTAGCCGGCCACCGCGCCGTAGACGGCGCCCGCGAAGGCGGCGATCAGCCCGGCGGCCAGCCCGATCTCCAGGCTGGTCTGGCCGCCGACCATCAGCTTGCCGAGTTCGTCGAGGCCGTCGTTGTCGGTGCCGAGCGGGTGCCCGCCGCCCGGCGCCCGGGTGACGACGTCCAGGTCCACCACCGTGGTGTCCGAGTGGTAGAACAGCGGGCCGAGGTAGCAGAAGGCCGCGATCGCCAGCAGCACGCCGACGGCGACCAGCGCCAGCTTGTTCTCGGCGAAGACCTCCCAGCCGCGCCGCAGCAACGAGCGGCCCGGTCCGACCGGTTCCATCCCCGGCGCCGCCCCGGCGGGCGGGCCGGCCGGCGGCTCGGCGGGTGGCTCGGTCGGCGGGTCGGCCGGCGGTTCGGTGGTCGTCGTCATCAGGTGAACCTCACTCGTGGGTCCAGCACCGCGTAGCCGAGGTCGGCCAGCAGCGACCCGATCACCGTGGCCACCGCGGTCACCAGGGTCGCCGCGAGCGTGATGCTGTAGTCGTTCTGCAGCGCGGCCCGGGTGGTCAGCAGGCCGACGCCCTGGATGTTGAAGACGTACTCGACGATCAGCGCGCCGCCGACCAGCGCCGGCATCGACAGGCCCACCAGGGTGACCATCGGGATCAGCGCGTTGCGCAGCACGTGCGCGTAGAGCGTGCGGCTGCGGGAGGCGCCCTTGGCCTTGGCGGTCCGCACGTACTCCTGGGTGATCTGGTCCAGCACGCCGGAGCGCATGTACCGGCTGTAGCCGGCCACCGTGGTGATGGTCAGGGTGAGCACCGGCAGGCAGATCGCCTCGGGATGGGTGAGCGCCTGCCCGAAGCTGGCCACCTGGTTCTGCACCGAGACCCACTTGAGGTCGTCCTCGAACCACTGCTGGATCAGGAAGCCGAGGAAGAAGGTCGGCACCCCGTAGGCGACGAAGGAGAAGACCGTGAAGGCGTGGTCCACCAGGGTGTTGCGCCGGGTCGCCTGGATCATGCCCACCGGCACCGCGATCAGCAGCGCGAGCAGCAGCGCGGCGCCGACGATGAAGGCGGAGGCGCCGAGCGCGTTGAACAGCAGGTCGGAGACCGGGCGTTGCTGGGTGTAGTCGAAGCCCAGGTCACCGTGGAGCAGGCCGTCCAGCCAGTTCCAGTACTGCACGTAGACCGGGCGGTCCAGGCCCATCTGGTGGGTGAGGTGGGCGATGTTGTCCGGGGTGGCGTGCGTGCCGAGGATCGCGCGCACCGGGCCGCCCGGCATGAGCCGCATCAGGCCGAACGAGATGACGGTGACCAGCAGCACCGTCACCAGGGCCTGGAGCAGCCGACGGAAGAGGTAGGCGGTCACCGCGTCCCCCCGAGGAGGGACGCGGTGACCCGGTCAGCCGCGGTCGTCATTTGGTGTAGTACCAGTACTCCGGCTCGTACCCCTGGAACGGGTCGCCCGCGTCCACGTGCAGGTTCTTGACCCCCACGTAGACGGTGAGCGGGTTGGGGTTGTAGATCACCGGCTGGTCGCCCGCGATGTAGTCCTCGTAGGCGTACATGTCGTTGATGTCGCTGCCGGTGGTGGTCTTGACGATCAGCTGGTCCAGCTTGGGGTCGGAGAAGCTCCAGACGTTCGGGCCGGCCCCGGTGGCGAAGAGCGCGTCACCCGTCGGGTAGTAGTCGGGCGAGTAGACCCAGCCGCCGTAGAGCAGCGCCTGCCACTGGCAGCCGGCCGGCTGGGCCGGGGTGCAGGCCACGCCCTCGTTGCCGATGGTGTTCTGGGTCTGGCTGACCGTGTTGATGGCGATCCCGGCCTTGGCCGCGTCGGAGCGCATGTCGGCCGCCAGGGTGTCCAGCGCGGCCTGCCCGGACGGGTAGTCCAGGGTGAACGAGGCCTTGGTGCCCGCCGCGATGCCGGCCCCGCACTGGTTCGGGCCGGTGCCCGGCGAGGTGCAGGTGGCCGGGGAGCTGCCGGTGTCCCAGCCGTGGCTGGTGAGCAGTTGCTTGGCGGCGGCGGTGTCGTAGACGGCCTGCTCGGACTGGCTCTTCGGGGAGAGCGGGTTGCCGGCCGGCTTGGCGGGCACGGCGCCGGTGGACGGGTAGCCCCAGCCCTTGTAGATGCCGTTGATGATGCCCTGCTGGTCCACCGTGTCCTGGATCGCCTTGGTGAAGTACGGCTGCTTGAACAGCGGGCCGACGTTCGCGTTGGCGAAGTTGATCTGGTAGTACGAGATCTCGTCCAGGTAGGTGGGGTTGATCACGTAGTAGCCGGCGCCGGCCAGCGGGTTGCCGGCGTTCGGGTCCTTGGCGTTGAACGGCGCGGTGTCCTCGGGCGGCAGGTAGCCGTAGTCGATGGCGTTGGCGCTGCTGCTGCCGGCCTTCAGGTCCGCGTACTCGGCGGTGTCCGCGGTGTAGGGGACGAAGTCGACCTCGTCCAGGTACGGCTTCTGCGGGCCGGAGTAGGCGGTGTTGGGCACCACGTCGTAGGCGCCGGAGCTGCCGTTGTAGCTCTTCAGCTGCCACGGCCCGTCGACCACGGACCAGATGGGGCTGCCCACCCAGTCGGCGCCCTTGATGGACTCCGCGCTGAGGTAGGCGTAGTCGGCCGCGCAGTCGGTCTTCGCGGCGTCCGACCCGAACGCGTCGGTCGCGCAACTGCCCTTCTTGCCCGGACCGGTGAGGTCCCAGGCGAGCGCCATCGGGGTGACCTGACTGAGCTCGTCGTCCAGGAACCAGGTCTGGTTGACCGGGGTGTTCAGGGTCAGCGTCAGGGTCTGGCCGGCGGCGGTGGCGCTGGCTATGTCGTCGGGGAAGTACTTCGCGCCGATGGAGGCGTTCGGCGGCGTGTAGTACGCACTGTTGGCGGTCTCCGCCACGGCCATGTTGATCCAGAACAGCACGTCCTGGGCGTCGACCGGCTCGCCGTTGGACCACTTCCAGGACTTCAGCTGGATGGTGACGGTCTTGCCGTCCGCGCTCCAGGTGGGGGCGTTGCCGATCGAGACGTCGGCGTCCAGGGAGACCTTGTCGTCCAGTCCCCAGTAGTACAGCGGCCGGTACATCAACTGCTGGAACTGGCTGGTGTTCACCGTCGTGACCTGCGCCGGGGTGTCGAACGCCCAGATCGCGTTGGGGAAGGTGGACGGCGCCTCGGCGACCCGGACCACCCCGCCGTGGGTCGGCGTACCCGTCGGGCCGGCGCCCTGGCCGCCTCCGCCTCCGCCGCCACTGCTGCTACTGCACGCCGCGACGGTCGCCGCCGCCGCGAGCAGCACCGCCGCCTTCCGCACCCTCCGTGGCCCCACCGACATCGCCATGCTGGACACGCTCCTCTCCCACCGACGAAGGACGACGCCCGCCGACCGCCGTCACCGGGACGGCGGTCATCGCGCGTTCGCTCGCGGGCTCGACGGCTCCGGCGCAGCAGCGGGCACCCCCGCGGGGCCGGCCCGGGCTTGCAGATCGCCGATCGAGTCACCGCACGTGGCACTGTTCTGACGTGCTCTCGGACCGGGGGTCGACACGATCCGGGCACGCCCGGCCCGGCGCGGGCCCCACCGGGACCACCGCCTCCGCCAGGTACCCCTGACCTCGAACCCCCCTGTTCCGCTACCTAGTTAGACCGATATCCGGGACAGAGAGAAGAGCCGGGACGGACTCCGACCGATCACGTTTCCATCAAGGATGCTCACGGAACGCAACCAGTCACAGGAGTGCACGGGCGTCACTCACTCCGGCCGGCCCACTGGGCACACGGAGCCACGACCGGAACACGGGTGTCCGGATGGCGGGCGGATCCGCCTCCTCGCGGCGCCGTTCGCCACCCGGCGGGCGGTGGGCGGCTGGCGGCTGGCGGCTACGGACGGGTGAAGGTCAGGTGGGTGACGCCGCTGGGGGTGGAGACGGACTCGACGGTGAACCGGTGGTCGAGGTCTTCCAGGCCGTCCCAGAGGCGGACGCCGCGGCCCAGCACGATCGGGACGATCACCACGTGCAGGTGGTCGACCAGGTCCGCGGCCAGGAAGTCGCGCACCGTGGCGGGTCCGCCGCCGATCCGCACGTCCAGGTCGCCGGCGGCCTCGCGGGCCCGCTGCAGGGCCTCCTGCGGGGTGGCGTCGAGGAAGTGGAAGGTGGTCCCGCCCGCCATCTCCAGGCTCGGGCGGAGGTGGTGGGTGAGCACGAAGACCGGGGTGTGGAACGGCGGGTTCTCGCCCCACCAGCCCTGCCACGCGTGGTCCGTCCAGGGCCCGCGCTGCGGCCCGAACTTGTTCCGCCCCATGATCTCGGCGCCGATGCCGGAGCTCCAGGCGGCCGCGATGGCGTCGTCCGCACCGGTGCTGCCGCCCGGCGCGCCGGTCATGCCGCGGAAGGTCCTGGTGCCGAAGAACCACTCGTGCAGCCGCTGCCCCGCGTGGCCGAACGGCGCCTCCAGGCTCTGCCCCTCGCCGGTCGCGAAGCCGTCCAGGGAGACGCAGAAGTTGTGCACGCGCACGCGGGACATGACCGGGCCCTCCTGCCGCTGGCCGCACGCGGTCGCCGATCGCCACCGCGCCTGCGCTGTGAGCATAGGACCCGGCCGGCCGGTCGCGAGGGACCTGCGGCGGGGAGTCGGCGATTCGTCGAGTTGACGATTCGGCGACAGCGTCTGTGCACGGACGGCACGCTTCTGACACCGGATCACCATCTGACATGGCTGGGCTGAATGATCAATCCCAGCCACACCCACCACAGCTGACACACCTTCGGGCTAATCTCAGCCCATGTCTGCTGACGATCGACGCAACGCCGCACCGGCGCCGCCCGCCTTCCAGCCCCTCCAGCCGGAGGACCCGACCGAAGTGGCGGGCTACCAGCTGTACGCACGGCTCGGCGCCGGCGGCATGGGCCGGGTCTACCTCTCCTACACCCCCGGCGGCCGCCCGGTGGCCCTCAAGGTGGTCCGCCCCGAGTTCGCCGAGGACTCCGAGTTCCGCGACCGGTTCACCCAGGAGGTGACCAACGCCCAGCGGATCCACGGCCTGTACACCGCCCAGGTGATCGACGCCGGCACCGAGGACGACACCCCCTGGCTGGTCACCGCCTACGTGCCCGGCCCCTCGTTGCAGCAGGTGGTGCGCGAGAACGGCGCCCTGCCGGTGCGCACCGTGCTGCTGCTGCTCGGCGGCATCGCCGAGGCGCTGCAGGCGATCCACAGCGTCAACGTGGTGCACCGCGACCTCAAGCCCGCCAACGTGCTGGTCGCGGCCGACGGCCCGCGGGTGATCGACTTCGGCATCGCCCGGGCCGCCGACGCCACCGGGCTGACCGGCACCGGCTTCCGGATCGGCTCGCCCGCCTTCATGGCCCCCGAGCAGGCCCTGGGCAAGGCCGTCACCCCCGCCACCGACGTCTTCGCGCTGGGCGCGCTGGCCGCCTACGTGGCGAGCGGCGTGCAGCCGTTCGGCGAGGGCCCGGAGACCGCGGTGCTCTACCGGGTGGTGCACGAGCCGCCGGAGCTGGACGGGGTGCCCACCGAGCTGCGCGCACTGCTGGAGCGCTGCCTGGCCAAGGCGCCCGAGGACCGGCCCACGCCGGCCGAGGTCATCGAGATCGCCCGCAACCACCCCGAGGTCGGCGGGCAGTTGCGGTTCGCCGACGACTGGCTGCCGGCGCCGGTGAACAACGAGATCACCCGGCGCGCCGAGCTGCCCAGGAACCTGCCGACCCCCACCGTGCTGTCGACGACGCTCTCGCCCGGTGCGTCCGAGCCGACCTCGGCGCCGGTGCCGCCGCCGGCGCCCCACGAGGCGCCCACCCGGCTGCGGCAGTCGGAGCCGACCGTTCCGCTCGCCGGAACGGCACCGGCCCCGGCGGCGGTCCCCGCGGCGGCTCCGGCGGCGGCTCCCGCGGAGCCGCCGGCCAAGGCCGGCGGCATCTCCTGGAAGACCCTGCTGGCCGTCGCCGTGGTGGTGGCGCTCGGCGGCACGCTGGTCGGGGTGCTGCTGACCAAGAGCGACAAGTCGACCAGCAGCAGCGGCACCGTGGCCCAGACCCCGGCCGCCGCGAAGTCCGCGGCCGCGCCGACCACCCCGGCCGCGCCCACGACTGCCGCCGCCAGTGCAGCCGCGAACGCGCCCGCCGGCGCGGCCAGCGGCACGCCCAGCGCGCCCGCCGCGAGCGCGGGAAGCTACACGCCGGTGGTGAGCAAGGCCGAACTGAGCATCCCGGCCAGCGACTTCGCCAGCGAGGCGTACCAGGTCGAGCTGGTCGACGGCAAGACGGTCCCCGGCGTCGACACCCCCAAGTGGGGCCTCAACCTGACCCACCAGAGCCCCGGCGGCAGCGCGGCGGGCGACTCCTTCAGCGCGACCGGCTACGACCTCTCCGACTTCGCCGTCCTGACCGACCCGGCATCCACACCGGCCCAGTGCAACGCCGCGATCGACTCCCAGCCCGAAGCCAACGTCGGCTTCGCCCAGGTGAACGGCGGCCGACTGCTCTGCATACGCGACCGCGGCACCAAGAGCATCGCCATCGCGACCATCGAGAGCGCCGACCCCCAGACCGGCGCGGTCAAGCTCTCGGTGAGCACCTGGCAGGTCAGCTCCTGACCCAGCCTGTGGTCCCCCTCGCTGCGCCCCACCGGCCGCCACCACCCGGTGGGGCGCAGCGCTGCCGGGCGGGAGCCCGACGTGGCGGGAGTACTGGACAGCCCCGGGCCGGACGCGGAGCACGACGCCGTGCTGCTGCAGGACCCAGAGGGCAACGAGTTCTGCGTCGCCCAGTCCCCACGACCAACTAAGGTGATCATCGTATCGAACTGATTGCCGAGGGTTACGGGGGCAGGGGTGCCCTGGGGGGTGGTGGGGCGTGGCTGACTCGTATCAGGTGGATCCGAACGCGCTGGGCAACACGGCGAAGGGCATCAACGATGCGATCGCCGAGCTGAAGAAGTTGGGCATCGACGAGGCCGCCGAACAGGGCCGGGGCTTCTCCGGCCTGGAGCTGACGGGCATGCAGGTGGGCAACGAGGGCCTGCGGTCGGCGTTCAGCGACTTCTGCGAGCGGTGGAGCTGGGGCGTGCGCACGCTGGTGCACGACGGCACCGAGATCGCCACCCGGCTGGGTCTGTCCGCGGACAAGTACTACGACCAGGAGCAGTACGCCTCGGGCGTGCTCAAGGACGTGGTCAACGCGGCGATCGGCAACCCGGACCTCACCCAGGACCAGGTGGAGAGCCAGTCCTGGAGCCAGGTCTGGGGCGACAACCCGTACACCCAGGTCGAGAACGCCGACTACTCCAAGGCCTCGTTCGACAAGGCCGCCGCCGACTCGAGGGCGACCTGGAAGGCGGAGGGCAAGGACGTGGTGGACAACATGCCGCTGCCCGGCTTCCCGATGGTCGCCAAGTCGATCGAGCAGCAGGTGGGGGGCAAGGGCTGATGGGGGTCCTGGACGATATCGGTGACGGTCTCGAGGGTCTGTACAAGGACGGGAAGAAGGGTTTCGGGAAGACTGTCGATCAGGTTTCCCATGTGGTGGGTGACGGGCTCGACCTGGTCGGTCTGCATGATGCGGCCAAGGCGGTCGACAATTTCGGTGACGGCGTCGCCGATGACATGGGTGCGCAGGTCGGTGAGAAGCAGCTGGGTGATTCGGATGATCCGAAGGATCTGGTGCATGGTGATGCGAAGGCCGTGAAGGATGCGGCGGACAAGCTGGGCACGTTTCACGACGCGTTCGAGGAGACCGGCGGCGGCCTGCAGGCGATGGATTCCGCGCACTGGCAGGGGGCGGCGGCCGATGCGTTCCGGGCGAAGTTCGAGCCGCACCCGCGTCTGTGGTTGACGGCGGCCGATGCGTGTTCGGCGGCGGCGACCGCGTTGGCGGGGTTCGCCACGACCATCACGTGGGCGCAGGATCAGGCGAAGCAGGCGATCGATGCGTACAACGCGGCGAAGAAGGCCTACAAGCAGGCGCAGGACAGCTACAACGCGAGCGTCGACAGCTACAACACGGCGATCAAGTCCTACAACGCGGCGGTGAAGGCGAACCAGGATCCGGGGGCGAAGCCGACCGATCCCGGTGACTTCCATGATCCGACGACCAGCCAGGTCTCCCATGCCCGGGACCTGTTGCGCGGCGCCCGGGCGGCGCGTGATGCGGCGGCCGCCAGCGCCGCTGCCGCGCTGAAGACCGCGACCGGAACGGCGCCGGCGGAGCCGAGTTTCAGCCAGCGGATGAAGCTGGACTCGGTCGACCTGGCCGAGGGCGGGGTGACCGGCGTGACCCACGTCTACGGCGGGCTGGCCAAGGGTGCGGCGGACATCGTGGACTTCGGGCGCAGCATGAACCCGATGGACCTCTACAACATCACCCACCCGGCGACGTACTTGGATCACCTGAACAGCGTGGCGGCCGGTTTGGTGCACGCGGAGTTCCATCCGACCGACGTGGTGAAGAGCATCGTCGGCTCGGGTTGGGGGTCGGATCCGTTCGAGGCGGGCGGCAAGTTCCTCACCAACGTGGCCTTCGGCGCGCTGACCGACGGTGGCGGGGAGGTGGCGGCCACCGAGGACGCGGCGAAGGCCGCCGTGGACGGCGCGGGCAAGGACACCGCGGCGGGCGGGGCGGGCCGTGACGCGGTCAAGGACCCGGACGTGAACGGGCGTAATCCCGGCGATCGGGTGTGCGACGGTGACCCGATCGACATGGCCACCGGTTTCATGACGCTCAGTCAGACCGATGCGCATCTGGCGGGTGTGTTGCCGCTGTTGTTCAGCCGGACTCACGACTCGCATTACCGGGCGGGGCGTTGGTTGGGCCCGACGTGGGTGTGCACGTTGGACGAGCGGTTGGAGGTCGATGCCGAGGGCGTGGTGCTGCTGCGTGCGGATGGCATCGTGCTGGCCTACCCGCACCCGGCGCCGGGTGCGCCGACGCTGCCGGTCACCGGTGCGCGCTGGCCGTTGGCTGTGGATGCGGAGGGCTGTTATACCGTCACCGACCCGGCCACGGGCCACGTTCGCACGTTCACGGTCGACCCGGCCAACCCGGCGCTGGCGCCCATCGACTCGCTCACCGACCGTGCCGGTCACCAGCTGGTCTTCGAGTACGACCACGACGGCACCCCCAGGGGTATCCGGCACTCCGCCGGCTATCACCTGGAAGTCGAGGTCGTCGACTTCCGCATCACCGCGCTGCGCGCCGGCGGTGTGGATCTGGTCCGCTACGGCTACACCGACGGCCACCTCGCCGAGGTCGTCAACTCCTCCGGCCTGCCGCTGCGTTTCGAGTACGACCAGGCGGGCCGGATGACGGCCTGGATTGACCGCAACGACTCCCGCTACACCTACGCCTACGACGAGAAGGACCGCTGCACCTCCCAGGGCGGCGCGAACGGGCACCTGAGCTGGAGCTACCAGTACCACCCCGCTCTGACCCTGGCCACCGACTCACTCGGCGCCGTGAACCGCTACGAGGTCAACGGGCGCCACCAGATCACCGCCCACACCGACCCACTCGGCCACACCACCCGCTTCACCCGCGACACCTTCCACCGCCTGCTGTCGGTGACCGACCCGCTCGGGCGCACCACCGCCTTCGCGTACGACGCGGCGGGCAACCTGCTCACCGTCACCCGCCCCGACGGCGCCCGCTCCCACGCCACCTACAACACCCTCAACCAGCCCCTCACCGTGGCCGAGGCCGACGGCACCACCTGGCACCAGAGCTACGACACCACCGGCAACCGCACCTCACTCACCGATCCCGCCGGTGCCACCACCCGCTTCGCCTACGACAGTGCTGGTCATCTCACCACGGTCACCGACGCGCTCGGTCACACCACCCACCTCCGGTGCGACGCGGCCGGACTCGCCCTGAGCGCCACCGACCCGCGAGGTGCCACCACCAGCTACCGGCGCGATGCGCTGGGCCGCCTGGCCGCCATCACCGACCCCGTCGGCGCAACCACCCACCTGACCTGGAGCCAGGAGGGCCACCTCACCTCCCGCACCACCCCCGACGGCGCCACCGAGACCTGGACCCACGACGGCGAGGGCAACACCCTCACCCACACCGACCAACTCGGCGCCACCACCACCTACGAGTACACCGACTTCGACCTCCTGACCGCCCGCACCACCCCCGACGGCCTACGCCACACCTTCACCCACGACACCGAACTACGCCTGGTCCAGGTCACCAACCCCCAAGGCCTCACCTGGACCTACCACCACGACCCCGCCGGCCGCATCATCGCCGAAACCGACTTCGACCAGCGCACCCTCACCTACACCCACGACCCAGCCGGACGCCTCACCGCCCGCACCAACGGCCTGGGCCAGCGCATCACCTACGACTACGACCAACTCGACAACCTCACCACCAAGAACACCGCCGGCACCCTCACCCACTACACCCACGACACCCTCGGCCGACTGATCACCGCCACCAACCCCTCCGTCCACCTCACCCGCACCCACGACACCCTGGGCCGCCTACTCACCGAGACCGTCAACGGCCGCACCCTCACCAACACCTACGACCTCCTGGGCCGCCGCACCTCCCGCACCACCCCCACCGCCACCCACAGCACCTTCACCCACGACTTGGCCGGAAACCCGGCCACCCTCACCACCGCCGGCAACACCATCACCTTCGACCGCGACGCCGCCGGACGCGAAACCACCCGCCACCTCCCCCAGCACCTCACCCTCACCACCACCTGGGACACCACCCACCGCCTCACCAGCCAAACCCTCACCACCCAAACTCCCCCTGGCGCCGACACCCCCACCACCCTCCAGCACCGCGCCTACCAGTACCGCGCCGACGGCACCCTGACCGCCCTCCACGACCAGCACACCGGCACCCGCCGCTTCGACCACGACGGCGCCGGCCGCGTCACCGCCGTCCACGCCACCAACTGGAGCGAGCGCTACGCCTACGACGACGCCGGCAACCTCACCCACGCCACCTGGCCCACCCGCGACACCAGCACCCAAGGCGAACGCACCTACAACGGCACCCGCATCACCCGCGCCGGCCGCACCCGCTACACCCACGACGCCCAGGGCCGCGTCACCACCCGCCGCCACACCACCCTCTCCGGCCGCACCGACACCTGGCACTACACCTGGGACCCCGAAGACCGCCTCACCACCGTCACCACCCCCGACGGCACCGACTGGCACTAC
>NZ_JBNQTI010000049.1:0-48315 GCF_050325825.1 Kitasatospora sp. LaBMicrA B282 | reverse complement strand
GCGGCGGGTCGCTCGCTGCGCCCCGCCGCCCGGCCCCGCCGCTCACGCCGCCGGCAGGTCCACCAGCTCCGCCAGCGTCGCGCGGTGCTGCCCTGGGGTGCCGAGGGCCAGCTGGTCCGCCTTGGCGCGCTTCAGGTAGAGGTGCGCCGGGTGCTCCCAGGTCATCCCGATGCCGCCGTGCAGCTGCACGCACTCCTCGGCGGCCCGCACCGCGACCGTGCCGCAGTGCGCGGCGGCCACCGCGACCAGCACCGCGGCGTCGGCGGCCCCGGTGGCCAGGGCGTCGGCCGCGGCCCGGGCGGCGGCGCGGGCGCCGACCACCTCCAGCCACAGGTCGGCCAACCGGTGCTTGAGCGCCTGGAAGGAGCCCACCGGACGGTTGAACTGCCGGCGCTCCTTCAGGTACTCGACCGTGGTGGCCAGGCACCACTCGGCGATCCCCAGCTGCTCGGCGGCGAGCAGCCCGGCCCCGGTGCGCAACGCGTGCTCCAGGACCGCGGGGTCCTCGGTGAGCAGCCGGCCGGGGGTGCCGTCCAGCAGCACGTCCACCAGTGGCCGGGTGAGGTCCAACGAGGTCCGCGGCTGCACGGTGAACCCGCGCTCCACCAGCCACAGTTCGCCGTGCGGGCCCGGCACCACCAGCAGGTCGGCCGAGCCGGCGTCGGCCACCGAGGTGATCCGCCCGGTCAGCCGGCCGTCGGAGACGGTGACCGGCGAGGTGCCGCCGCGCCCCGGCCCGCGGCTGAACGGCACCGCCAGCGCCCCGATCCGCTCGCCGTCCGCCAGCAGCCCCGCCTGCTCGCCGAGCGCCGTGGCCGCCAGCACCGCGCTGCCGAGGTACGGCACCGGCGCCACCGCCCGGCCCAGCTCCTCCAGCACGACGGCGACCTCGCGGAGCGAGCCGCCGCCCTCCCGGACCCCGGCGGCGCCCAGGTCCACCGCCAGTGCCCGCCAGAGCGCCAGGTCGTCGCCGGCGCCGGTGGTGACCCGGGCCAGGACCGCGCTCGCCGGGCTGCGGTCGTGCAGCAGTTTGCGCACCGCCGCCCGCAGCTCCTCCTCCACCTCGTCGTACAGCAGGTTCACCGGGAGAGCTCCTTCCACGGGAGGTCCTTGTCGCCGCGCGGCTCCGGCGGCAGGCCGAGCACCCGTTCGGCGATGATGTTCCGCAGGATCTCGCTGGTGCCGCCCTCGATCGAGTTGCCCTTGGCCCGCAGGTAGCGGTAGCCGGCCTCGCGGCCGGTGAAGTCGACCAGTTCGGGGCGGCGCAGCGTCCAGTCGTCGTAGCCGAGGCCCTCCTCACCGAGCAGTTCGACCTCGAAGCCGGTCAACTCCTGGGCCAGTCGGGCGAAACCGAGCTTGCCGCCGGCACCCTCGGGGCCGGGCTGGCCGGCCGCGAGCTGCTGGCGCAGCCGTTCGCCGGCCAGCCGCAGCACCTCGGCCGAGACCCAGTGGCCGAGCAGTCGCTGGTGCAGTTCGGGGGTGCGCAACTCCGGTCGGCTGCGCCAGGTCTCGGCGACCATGCCGATCAACCCGCCCTCGCGCGGGATCGGTTGGCCGCCGATCGCGACCCGCTCGTTGTTCAGCGTGGTCTGCGCCACCCGCCAGCCCTCGCCGACGGCACCGAGCCGGTCGGTGTCGGGGATCCGCACGCCGGTCAGGAAGACCTCGTTGAACTCGGCCTCACCGGTGAGCTGGCGCAGCGGTCGGACCTCCACGCCGGGGTCGGTCATGTCGCAGACGAAGTAGCTGATCCCCTGGTGCTTGGGCAGGTCGGGGTCGGTGCGGGCGAGCAGGATCGCCCAGCGGGCGGTGTGGGCGGAGGAGGTCCACACCTTCTGGCCGTCCACCCGCCAGGAGCCGTCGACCTCGCGGACCGCGCGGGTGGCCAGCGCCGCCAGGTCGGAGCCGGCGCCGGGTTCGCTGAACAGCTGGCACCAGACCTCCTCGCCGGTCCACAGCGGGCGCAGCCAGCGCCGCTGCTGCTCGGGGGTGCCGTAACGCAGGATGGTCGGGGCGGCCATGCCCAGCCCGATGCCGATCCGCCGCGGGTCGTTGTCCGGGGCGCCGGCGGCCGCCAGTTCGGCGTCGACCACCGCCTGCAGGGCGCGCGGGGCGCCGAGCCCGCCGAGGCCGACCGGGAAGTGCACCCAGGCCAGGCCGGCGTCGAACCTCGCACGCAGGAAGTCGAGCCGGGCCTGGAAGTCGAGCGGGTCGACGTCCGCGTGCGGGTGGGTGGCCAGGAGCTCTTGGGTCAGTGCGCGCAGGTCGTCCTCGTTCACGCCTGGTACCTCCGCAGCTCCCGGCGGGCCAGCGAGCGGCGGTGCACCTCGTCCGGGCCGTCCGCCAGCCGCAGGGTGCGGTTGCCGGCCCAGAGCTGGGCGAGCGGGGTGTCCTGGCTGACGCCGGCCGCGCCGTGCGCCTGCACCGCCTTGTCGAGGATCCACTCCACGGTCTGCGGCACCGCGATCTTGATCGCCTGGATCTCGGTGTGCGCACCCTTGTTGCCCACGGTGTCCATCAGCCAGGCGGTCTTCAGCACCAGCAGCCGGGCCTGCTCGATCCGCACCCGGGACTCCGCGATCCAGTCCTGCACCACGCCCTGCGTGGCCAGCGGCCTGCCGAACGCCACCCGCTCGCTGACCCGGCGGCACATCAGTTCCAGCGCCCGTTCGGCGATCCCGATCGCCCGCATGCAGTGGTGGATCCGGCCCGGGCCGAGCCGGGCCTGGGCGATCGCGAAGCCGGAGCCGGGCTCGCCGATCAGGTTGCCGGCCGGCACCCGGACGTCCTCGAAGAGCACCTCGGCGTGGCCGCCGTGGTCGCGGTCCTCGTAGCCGAAGACCGTCATGGCCCGCTTCACGGTGACCCCGGGGGTGTCGCGCGGCACCAGGACCATCGACTGCTGCCGGTGCGGATCGCCGTCCGGGTCGGTCTTGCCCATCACGATGAAGACCTTGCACTCCGGGTTCATCGCGCCGGTGATGTACCACTTGCGGCCGTTGACCAGGTAGTCGCCGCCGACCCGCTCGATCCGGGTCTCGATGTTGCCGGCGTCCGAGGAGGCGACCGCCGGCTCGGTCATCGCGAAGGCCGAGCGGATCTCGCCGGCCAGCAGCGGCTCCAGCCACTCCTTGCGCTGCGCCTCGTCGCCGAACTGGGCCAGCAGCTCCATGTTCCCGGTGTCCGGGGCGGCGCAGTTGGTGGCCGCCGGGGCCAACAGGATGCTGCGGCCGGTGAGTTCGGCCAGCGGCGCGTACTGCAGGTTGGGCAGCTCGCAGAACAGGTTCCACAGGCCGCGCGCCCTGGCCTCGGTGCGCAGCTCGCGGACGACCGCCGGGGTGGACCAGTCGTCGTTGACCACCAGGCGCTGCTCGGCCGGGTAGACGCACTCCTCCAGGAAGGCGGTGAGGTGCCCGCGCAGCTCCTCGGTGCGGGCGTCGAAGGCGAAGTCCATGGGGGTCAGTGCTCCTTGAGTGCGGTCAGGCCGTGGGCGACGAAGAGCGGGACCAGCTGGCCGACCCGGTCGAAGCCGGCGCCGACGGTGCGGCCCTGCTGGTAGCGGAAGTGGATGCCCTCCAGCACCACGGCGAGCTTGAACGAGGCGAAGGCGACGTACCAGGCGACCCGGCCGACCTCGCGCCCGCTGCCCGCGGTGCCCGCCGCGTACCGCTCGACCAGCTCGGCGCCGCTCGGGAAGCCGGGAGCCAGCGCCACGCCCGGGATCACCCCGGCGAACTCGGCGGCCAGCTCGGTGTACATCACCAGCAGGCCGAGGTCGGTGAGCGGGTCGCCCAGGGTGGACATCTCCCAGTCCAGCACCGCGGTGATCCGGTCGTCCGGGCCGACCAGCACGTTGTCCAGCCGGTAGTCGCCGTGCACCAGGGTGGGCGCCGGCGAGGCGGGCAGCCGGTCGGCCAGCTGCCCGGCCAGCGCGTCGATGCCGGGCACCTCGCGGCTGCGCGAGGCGGCCAGCTGCTTGCCCCAGCGCTGCACCTGCCGGGCCAGGAAGCCGTCCGGGCGCCCGAAGTCGGCCAGGCCGACTTCCGCCGGATCGACCGCGTGCAGCGCCACCAAGGTGTCCACCAGGTGCCCGGCCAGCGCCTGCACCCGGGCCGGCCCGAGGGCGGCCAGCGCCGCGCTGTCCCGGTGGGCGGTGCCCTCGACGAACTCCATCAGGTAGAACGGCGCGCCGATCACCGCCGGGTCCTCGGTCAGCCGCACCGGGCGCGGCACCGGGACCGGCGAGCCGTGCAGCGCGCCGATCACCCGGTACTCGCGGGCCATGTCGTGCGCGGTGGCCAGCACGTGGCCGAGCGGCGGGCGGCGCAGCACCCAGCGCTCGGTGCCGTCGGTGAGGCGGTAGGTGAGGTTGGAGCGGCCGCCCTCGATCAGTTCGGCGCGCAGCGGGCCGGTGCCCAGGTGGGCCTGGAGGGCGGCGAGGTCGAGGCCCGGGGGAGTCTCTGTCATGGGCTTCCTTCGAAGGCGGGTGACTAAGCGCTTGCTTAGCCTCTCCCCGCAGGCGGCCGATGTCAACGAAGGAGGGAGACGAAAAAGCCGCGCCCGCCGGGGAAGTGGCGGGCGCGGCTGCTGGTGCGTCGGACGGCTCAGTTGCCGTCGGAGCGCTTGCGGTGCAGCACGAAGTTCTCCATCGGGCTGATCGACCCGTCCGGCTGGGCCACCCGGAAGTAGGTGACGTGGATGCTGGTGGTGCCGCCCGGGTGGGTGCCGGGGTCCACGGTGAACGCGGCGAACCCGTACGAGTGGTCCTCGTCCCGCACACCCACCCACGGCGCGTCCTCGTACACGTACACCGGGGTCCGCTTGCCGTTGGCCCCCACCGCGCCGACCCCGGTGATCACCTTGGCCTTGGCCGGCTGGAAGAACGACTTGTTGCTCGGCGAGGAGGTGCCGCCACCGCCCAGCACCATGTGCACCGTGCCCAGCGAGGTGTCCATCACGTCGGTGGCGGTGGAGACCGGGTTCGGGGTCAGCGTCTCGGAACCGGAGACGGTGCCGCGCACCGGCAGCGAGCGCTCGTAGTCGTGCTCGTGGCCGCAGACCACCAGGTCCACCTGGTAGCGGTCGAAGAGCGGGCCCCACTGCTCGCGCACCCCGCGGTCGGCGCCGTTGGCGTCCGAGGAGCTGATCACGACCTGGTGCATGCAGACCACGACCCAGTCGATCGAGCAGTCGGACCGGGCCTGGGCCAGGTCCTGCTCCAGCCAGGCGCGCTGGGCGCCGCCGCTGTAGCCGTGCACGTAGGCGTCGCCGGCGTCCTGGTAGGCCACGTCGTCGTTCTGCAGCACCACCACGTGCACCGAACCGACGGTGAAGGAGTACCAGAGGCCCTGGGTCTCGTCGTCGCCGCCGTTGTCCGGCAGGTCGAACCGGGTCTGGAAGGCGGTGAACCCGATCGGGCCGTTGGCCTTCTCGTTCTCGTGGTTGCCGGCCGCCGGCATCCACGGACGGAACCGGGCCGAGCGGGTGTTGTTGGCGAAGAAGCCCTGCCAGGTGCGCAGCCGGTCGGGCGAGATGTTGGCGTAGCAGAGGTCGCCGTTGAGCAGGTGGAAGAGCGGGTCGACCTGCTCGATGCCGGCCACGATGTCGGCGGAGGCGGGCGAGGCTATGCCACTGGGCACCACCGTGTAGCCGCCCTTGCCGTCCGGCTGCCAGGTGGTGCTCGGCACGGCCTGGTCGCCGAAGCTGGTGAAGGTGAAGGCCTGGCGGCCGCGCTCGGCGGTGCGGAAGGTGCCGGCGTCCGGGCGGCCGCCGTCGTGCAGCGCGGCGTAGGTGTAGTAGGTGCCGGGGCGCAGGTTCTCCATCCGGGCGTGGTGGGTGTAGACCATCCGGTTGCTCACGCCGTCGGTGTAGGTGCGGGTCTCGGCCTGCACGGTGCGGCCGAAGCCGCCCTCCAGGGTGCCCAGTTGGACCCGGGGGTTGCGCACCGGGCCGTCGGTGCTCCAGGAGGCGGTCATCTGCCGGGCCGGGTCGGCGCCGAAGGTCAGGTGCAGGCCCTCGACCGCCGGGGCGCCCAGCGACTCGGGACGGGTGAGCAGCAGCGGCGAGCCGGCGCCCGTGGGGTCCGACGAGTCGTCAGCTGAGCCGTCGTCAGCCTGCGCGGGGGAGGCGCCGAGCAGCGGCCCCGCGGCGAGCGCGGCGCCGCCCATGCCGGCGGTCAGCCGCAGCGCGGCGCGGCGGCTCACCGTGCCGTGGCTTGCCGTGCCGTGGCTTGCCGGGCCCGCCGGGCCGGCTGCGGGCTCGGGGGCATCGAAGGGCTGGTCCACGGAAACTCCTCGCCTCGGGTCGATTGACAGCCGCTCAGGTTAGGCCGGATCCGCGGGTGCTGTGGTGAACGTGAAACGGCGACCCCTTGAACGCTTGCCCGGCGCCCGGGCGCAGGGGTTACAGTGGTGCCCATGCGCACACCACTGCTCACTCTCAGCTGGTGGCCGTCCTAGGACGGCCGCGCATCCCGCATGCCCAGGGCCGTCCGGACGGACGGCCCTTTCGCTTGCTCCCAGCACGGGCCGCCCGCCGAACGGCCGCCCCGCCCGTGTCCCGAGGAGAAGCCGCCATGACCACCGCCGCGTTCCGCCCCCGCGTGCTGACCGGTGACCGCCCGACCGGCCCGCTGCACCTGGGCCACTACTTCGGTTCGTTGCAGAACCGGGTGCGCCTGCAGAGCGAGGGCGCCGAGCTGTTCATCGTGATCCCCGACTACCAGGTGCTCACCGACCGCGACACCGCGGAGAAACTCCCCGAGACGGTCGAGGAGTTGATGCTGGACTACCTCGCGGTGGGGATCGACGCTGAGCGCGCGGTGATCTTCACGCACAGCTCGGTGCCGGCGCTCAACCAACTGCTGCTGCCCTTCCTCTCCCTGATCAGCACCGCCGAACTGCACCGCAACCCCACGGTCAAGGACGAGATCCAGCACTCCCGGCAGGCCCAGGTGAGCGGCCTGATGCTGACCTACCCGGTGCACCAGGCGGCCGACATCCTGTTCTGCAAGGCGCGCCTGGTCCCGGTCGGCCAGGACCAGCTGCCCCACCTGGAAGCCACCCGGACCATCGCCCGCCGCTTCAACGCCCGCTACACCCGCGGTGGTTCGCCGCTCTTCCCGGAGCCGGAGGCGCTGCTGTCGGCGATGCCGCTGCTGCTCGGCACCGACGGCGGCAAGATGAGCAAGAGCCGGGGCAACGCCATCGCGCTGGGTGCGGGCGAGGACGAGACGGCGCAGCTGATCCGCGGTGCCAAGACCGACACCGAGCGCCGGATCACCTTCGACCCGGAGCACCGTCCCGAGGTGTCCAGCCTGCTCAGCCTGGCCGGGCTCTGTCAGGGCCGGGACCCGTACGCGGTGGCCGAGGAGATCGGCGAGGGCGGGGCGAGCAGGCTCAAGGCGCTGGTCACCGAGGCGGTCAACGAGCACCTGCGCCCGATCCGCAAGCGCCGCGCCGAGCTGGCCGGGGACCGTGGTTACCTGCGCGAGGTGCTGGCCCGGGGCAACGCGCGGGCCAACGAGGTGGCGGACGTGACGCTGGCCCAGGTGCGGACGGTGATGGGCATGACGTACTGAGGTCGGCTGGACGGGGTGGGCGGGGTGGACGGGTTGGACGGGCTGGACGGGCGCTCTTGGATAAACCTCCAAGAGTATGTGGACCTCGGGTGGGATCCGGCAGGAGCTATTGACGAGCGGGGAGGGTCTTCCTAGATTCTCTGCAACGCGGAAATCGGATTCCGCATCGTGGATATCTACATATTGTCTTAGCAATGCATGTGACACCGCATGGGCCGGCTCCTGTTCGCCGCAGGAGCCGGCGGTGGGCGACGGCCGCGCCGTCCGCCAGGGTCGTCCCAGCGGCACCGTGCCCCGTCCCGCACTTCGGTCGTCGTTCCCGGGCCCGAAGCCACCGTCAGATGTGGAGGGACCACAGCCATGGCCCGTCAGGACTTCGCCCCGCCGTCGCCGTCATCGCCGCCGTCGTCGGCGTCCTCGCCGTCGGCGTCGGATGCGCCCGTGCACCCGGTGGACGAACTGCTCCCGGTCGGCCGGATGTCGGCCGTCGCGGTGCAGCACGTGGCCAGCATGTACGCCGGCGTGGCCGCGCCGCCGCTGATCATCGGCGGCGCGGTCGGCCTGAGCCCGGCCAAACTGACCGCGCTGCTGGCGGCCGCCCTCTTCATCGCCGGCGTCGCCACCCTGCTGCAGTGCCTGGGCTTCTGGCGGGTCGGCTCCCGGCTGCCGTTCGTCAACGGGGTCTCCTTCGCCACCGTCTCGCCGGTACTCGCCGTGGTCGAGGCGAAGAAGGGCGCCGCGCTGCCGCTGATCTTCGGCTCGACCATCGTGGCCGGCCTGTGCTGCTTCCTGGCCGCGCCGCTCTTCTGCCGCCTGATCAGATTCTTCCCGCCCGTGGTCAGCGGCACGGTGATCACCCTGATCGGCGTCTCCCTGCTCCCGGTGGCGGGCAACTGGGCGCAGGGCGGCAACGCCGCGGCGCACTCCTACGGTTCGGTGGGCAACCTCGGCCTGGCCGGCTTCACCCTGCTCGCCGTGCTGCTCCTCAACCGCTTCCTGCGCGGCTTCCTGCAGCGGATCGCGATCCTCTTCGGCCTGCTCGCCGGCACCCTGGTGGCGATCCCGTTCGGCAAGGTCGACCTGCACGCGCTCGCCGCACTGCCGGTCTTCGCGCTGCCGCACCCGTTCGCCTTCGGCGCCCCCAGGTTCGAGGTGGCCTCGATCATCTCGATGCTGGTGGTGATGGTGGTCTCGATGACCGAGTCCACCGCGGACATGATCGCGCTCGGCGAGGTGGTGGAACGCCCGGCCACCGACCGCACCATCGCCGCCGGCCTGCGCGCCGACGGCCTGGCCACCGCCTTCGGCGGCGTGTTCAACGGCTTCATCTGCTCCGCCTTCGCGCAGAACATCGGCCTGGTCGCGCTGACCCGGATCCGCAGCCGGTACGTGGTCGCCCTCGGCGGTGGCTTCCTGGTCGTGATGGGCCTGATGCCGGTGGTCGGCGGCCTGGTCTCGCTGGTGCCGCAGCCGGTCCTCGGCGGCGCCGGGATCGTCCTCTTCGGCTCGGTGGCGGTGGCCGGGCTGCGCACCCTGAGCAAGGCCGACCTGTCGGCCGGTTCGAACGCGCTGATCGTCGCGGCCAGCCTGGCCTTCGGCATCTTCCCGATCGCCTACCCGGGCTTCTACCACGCCTTCCCGCAGCAGGTCGCCACCGTGCTGAGCTCGGGCATCTCGGCGGGCTGCCTCTCGGCGATCGTGCTCAACCTGCTCTTCAACCACCTGGGGCGGGGGCGCGGCGCGGGGGCGTCCGCGGCGGCCTCGGAGGCGGCGTCGGCCCCTGAGGTGCAGCCGGTGGGCTGAGCCGGCGCCGAGTGCGTCGACCCGTCGACGCACTCGGCCACCGCTTTCCCTCACCCGCTTTCCCTCACCCGCCGTCGTGCGCCCGCCGCAGCTCCGCGATGTCCAGCTTGACCATCTTGAACATCGCCTCCGTGGTCCGCCGGGCCTTCTCCGGATCCGGATCCCCGACCAGCTCCACCACCCCGGCCGGAACCACCTGCCACGACACCCCGTACCGGTCGGTCACCCACCCGCACTGCACCGGCTGCCCGCCGTCGGTCAGCCGGTCCCAGTAGTAGTCGACCTCGGCCTGGTCCGCGCACTCGATCTGGAACGAGATCGCCGGACTGAACGTGTACTGCGGCCCACCGTTCAGCCCCACGAACCGCTGCCCGTTGACCTCGAACTCGACCGCCATCACACTCCCCGCCGGCCCCGGCCCGGCCTCGGTGTACCGCCCGACCCGCCCGAGCCTCCCACCCTTGAACACGGACAGGTAGAACTCCTCCGCCTCCTCCGCCTGCCCGTCGAACCACAGACACGTGGTGAACCCGTCGCCAGCCATCACTACCTCCTAGGTCGACCCCCACCCACCCAGCCTCGTCCCGCCCGCCGGGCTACGCCCACCCGACACGCGCGTCAGATCGCCCTGACCACGACGCGGTCCCCGCAGAGCAGGCGCATGTCCTCCTCGTCGGAGGTGAAGATCGTGACGTCCCCGCGCTGACGCAGCGCTACGGCGGCGAGGACGGCGTCAATGGCGTACTTGTGTCCGTGTAGACCCGCGGTCGCCAGCAGCTCGATCGCCTCTCCGGCGATCTCTCTGGTCACCGGCTCGACTGCGATCCTGGACAGGGTCCAGGTCCATGCTGCCCTCTTGACGCGCCCGTGATGGGCCTCGACGAGGGTCATCGACGTGGTCATGACCCGGATACCGGATCGATCCGCGTCCTTGAGCCGGGCACCCATCCCGCGATGCCCGAGGACCGCCTGGGAGAGACCCTCGCTGTCGAGCAGGTAGACGAGCTCTGACATCAACCCGCCTTGCGTTCAGGAGCTGAGCGAGCCTTGCGTTCCGCATGCTGCCGCTGGAGCGCGAGCCGCTCCGCCTCTGCTGCCGCCAGCTCCTCGTCGGTCACCTTGCCGTGCTCGCCCTCCCACCAACCGACGAACTCGTGCAGGTGGTCGCGCTCGCGCTGGCGCTCTATGGCCTGCGTGACGTACCGGCTGAATCCACCGGACCCCACCTCGGCGCGGATCTCCTCTGCCAGCTCCTCGGGCAGTGTCACGGTGTACTTCTTTGTTGCCATACCAGTCATCCTACCGACGGCCGGTCGGGCCGCCCTCTTGTCGCCGGCTGGGCCTGGTTACGGGCCGCAGGCCGGAACGGCGCCGCGGTAGGTGATCTCGAAGGACCCAGCGGCTCTCTCCTGCCGCGACGACCCAGACCTCGAGCACGTCGTCCGCGAGCCAGGTCCAGACCGCCCACGTCGCCGCGAGCAGCAGCGGGGCGCCGCTCGCGGCGGGCCAGGCCCGCAGGCACAGCCGCAGGTATCCGTGGGACAGGTAGGTCCCGGGGTCGGGATGCAGGCGGTGGGTCTCCAACCAGGTGTGCACGGCGGCGTGCAGGTCGGCGTGCCGGCGGTCGCCGAGGGTGGGGTGCTGCGGGGCGGACGCCGCGGGATCTGTCATGCCGATGACGGTAAGGACGAGCTGCGCAGGCCCTCCAGGAGCATGCACGAACTTGCACCCGTTCACCCGAGGGCAGTGGCTGCTGCCGCGATCAGCTGACGCGCGTCGGCGCCGTACAGGCGGTCGAGCTGACCGTGCATCACATCCGCTCCACCGACGGACTTCCGCAGCGCGGACTCCTCGATCAGGACCGCGAAGCGGTGCGCGCCCTCGTACAGCACGCGCTGCCGCTGCATCCGCACCGCAACCGCGTCCTCGACGTCCTCCGACAGGCCGCGCCGACGCGCGGTTCCGCGGAGCACCGCCCGGGTGTAGGAGGCGGTCTGGAAGGGGCCGGGCATCAACCACGACGAGTACGAGCGGAACCGTCGGGTCCGTTCGAACAGCGGGCTTGCGGACTCCTGGGCACGTTTGAGGCCTGCGCGCTCCAACCGTCGCCACTCGACGTACGTGCCCTCGATCCCGCGGGCCGTGGCGATCAGGTCGGCCAGCTGGTCTTCGGCCGCACAGTGCAGCGTCCACGCCCTGAGGTCGGCATCCGACGGCGGCGTGCGGCCGTGCTCGATCCGCGAGCACTTCGACTCGTGCCAGCCGGCCCGAAGGGCCAGTGCGCGTGCGGTGAGACCGGAGTCCTTCCTGATCTCGCGCAGGCGTCGGCCCAGGTCCTGCCGGGCCTGTTGCACGGTCGAGTACTGCGGGGTCACGGTCGGCTGATGCCCGTCACGCGGGTCGGTACTCCGCGTGTGGGGTGGCTCGTGCCCAGGCTGTCTCGAAGGCGGCAGCGCACAGCTGCAGCACGTGCCGATCCTTCGTCAGCTCCGGTGGTGTCGGCTCCCCGTTGCCGTCGAAGTGGTTGACCAGCAGCAACCGGCCGTCGAACAGCCAGAAGTCGTTGCCGGGGAGCGCGATGTCGGTGGCCAGTCGTCGAGGCAGCCAGCGAACCTCCTCGCCGGCGGCGACGTTCAGGCCATCGGTGATCTCGTACTCGAAGCGGACGTAGTCGCTGACCGGTTCGGAGACGATCCGGAGTCGACGGACGACGACGCCACGTTCGCCGGCCTCGGCCACCATGGCGAACCACTGCGGCCACCGGGCCGCGGGGTCCACCGGCCGGCCCGCCCTCCAGTCGACGAACGCCGGATCGGAGTGCATGTACCCGTCGCGCATCTCCAGGTGCAGGGCGGAGCGGCCGCACTGCCGCAGCAGGTCGTCAAACCTGTTCGGGTCCAGCGTCACCACTCACCTCCGGGAAGAACTGCATCATGCGCCTGGGCCACTCGATCACCGTTTCGTGGTCCGGGATGTCCAACTGCTCGAGTCGCTTCTGGTCCGTGACCTTCCAGGACTGGACCAGGTAGGTGTCGGTCTCGTCGTCGTAGTAGAGGGTCGGCGAGTTGTTGACCGGCGACTCGGGGTCCTTGCCCAGCTTGTGCAGTGCCATGACGACCTCCGCGGTGAGGCAGACGATACCCGTGTTCAGGCTTGCAGGGGGAGCAACAGCGGTGCCAGCGGCTTGCGCGAACTTGCAGGGCGTTACCCGACGTCCGACGCGGGCGTGCAGGTGCACCAGACCAGCTTGCCGATGCCGTCACGCGGGCCCCAGCCCCACTTCTCGGCGAGCCGGTCGACGAGCAGCAGGCCGCGTCCCGACACGGCCTCGGTCTCGGCCTCGATGCCGCTGCCCAGGCAGGGCGGGTCGGCTGATGCGTCCTCGACCGAGATCCGGAGCAGGCGGTCCTCGACCTCAAGGGTGAGGCGGATCAGCTGGTCGGCGCGGGTGCCGTGCACCAGTGCGTTGGTGACCAGTTCGCTGACCAGCAACTCGGCCTTGTCGATGAAGTGTTCGCCGTCCTGCTGCCGGCTGAGGAAGGAGCGGAGCAGGACCCTGGCCGTGGCCGGGGCGCGGCGGCTGCGCGGGAGCCAGCAGCGCTCGCGGGTGGCGGGGGAGGGCGGTCGGGCGGGCGTTTCGGGCATGGCGGAGCTCCGGCGGCGCAGGCTCGGCTCGCAGCTCCGGCGGTTGCGCGAGGCGGCCGGGAAGACCGTCGAGGAGGTGGCCGGCTACCTGGAGGTCCACAAGGCGACGGTCAGCAGGGTCGAGCTCGGCCAGACCGGCATCCGGCCGCGCGACATCGCTCCGCTGCTCGGCTACTACGGCGTCGCGGACCCCGAGGCGGCACGGGCCCTGGAGGCCCTGGCGCGGGACAGTCGCAAGCGTGGCTGGTGGCAGCAGTACGCGGACACCCTGTCGCCGGAGTATGCGGATCTGATCGCCTTGGAGGCGGAGGCTTCGCAGATCCGGACGTTCGAAACGGCGCTGGTGCCGGGGCTGTTGCAGACGGCCGAGTACACCCGCGCGGTGACTCGCGCGAATCCCTCGATTCTCGACGAGGGTGCGTTGGAGGCCTTCGCCGCTGTCCGGCTGGCGCGTCAGGAGGTTCTGACGTCGCCGACTCCCGTGCGGCTGTCGGCGATCATCGGTGAAGCCGCGCTACGCACACCGGTCGGCGGGCGGGAGGTGATGTGCGAACAGCTGGAGCATCTGCTGGCCGTGGCGGAGCTGCAGAACACCACGGTTCAGCTGCTCCCGTTCGAGGTCGGCGCACACGCCGGGATGTCCGGGCCGTTCGTCGTCTTCTCCTACCCGCTCCCCACTGCCGGGGACGTGGTGTACCTGGAGAACCTGACCTCGTCGCTCTACCTGGACGGCCCGGACGAAGCCGAGAGGTATCGGACCGTCTTCGAGAACCTGAGGTCGGCCGCCCTGAATCCGCGCGACAGCTGTGACGTGATCCGTAGCATTCTGGCAGAGATGAGAGGGGCGAGCTGATGGACGCCGCAGAGCGGTCGATGGCCTGGCGCAGGTCGAGTCACAGCGGGTCGACGAACAACTGTGTGGAGGTGGCCGACGGGCTCCCCGGTGTCATGCCGGTGCGGGACAGCAAGGATGTCGGCGGGCCGACGCTGGCGTTCTCGGCCGGCGCGTGGCGGGCCTTCCTGGCGGGTGTTCGCGCCGGTGTGTTCGACGGCCGCGATCGCTGAGCCCTCGTGGGGGCTCAAACGCGGCGGGTGGTCGGCGGAGGAAGCTCCGCCGACCACCCGTCGGGAACCGCACGTCCTGCCGGTCAGCTCCAGCAGGGAATCCAACACCAGGTGCAGTAGCACACCGCGGCCGTGAGAGCGATGGCGGGCGTGAGCAGCAGCAAGCGCCCTGCGGCCCGCCTGAGGCGGGTCGTTCGCGTGCCGATCCTTGCCGGGAGGGCCGACCGGTGTTCGGTGACGGGGCCAGCGACGGGGGCGCTGCCCTCGATCCGGGTCATGGGTACCAGTTCCTTCTACTTTTTGATGCTTTCACTGAGAGTGATCGCACCCTAGCGCACTGCCTAGTGATCGACAATGGCCCTTTGCGGAGAAGGTTTGTCTGGTCGGAGGCTTGATCAACTGTCAGGGCCGGTGCGGGTGCAGGGCTCGGATCGGCGAGGCCCTGACCGCCCTGACTTCAGGTCTCGAAGCGGGGGTTGGCCGTGCTTGGATCACCGTCGCACCCCGCCTGCTGGGAGGCTAGCGATTCCAGGGCCTGCAAGGCCTCGGCTGCCGTCTTTTGATCGTGAAGGCGCTGTGCGAGCGCAAGGGCTGACCTGAGGTGTCCCTCGGCGGACCGGTACTGGTTGATAGAGATCTCGGCGACGCCAAGGGCTCGCTCGGTGATCGCACGCTCCCGGTCGGCTCCCATGGCGGTGGCCAGGACGAGTGCCTCCTGCAGGGTCTCTGTCGCCACCCTGCCCCGACTCGACCGGAGTTGGACCATGCCCAGGGTCATGAGCGCGGGGAGCACGTGTTGGCGGTCGTTGAACTGCCGGAAGGTGACCAGGGCGTCCTCGGCCAGGGCGAGAGCGGTCGGCAGGTCGTCCGGGTGGTCCATGGCGGCGGCCAGGTTGCTGCGAGCTATAGCCTGGTCGATGGCGGAGAGGGTGTCGGCGCCGACGGTCAGACAGCGTTCCAGGGCGGCCCGGGCCGCACTGCTGTCGCCCTGTTCCAGCAGGACCTGACCGATGTTGCTCAGCGTCCTGGCCGCCAGGCGCAGGTCGCCCCGCCGGTGGAACCCGGCGAAGGCCTCTTCCAGGAAGGCGAGCGCAGCGGAGAGGTCTCCCAGGAAGATCATCAGGATGCCGAGGTTGTTGAGCGAGCGGTCGACCTGACGGCGGTCGCCTTCGGCGCGATTGATCGCCAGTGCTTCCCGTTGCAGTGCGAGGGCGGCTTCGAACTCCCCGGTGGCTCCGTGCAGCACCCCGTGCTGACTCAGGGCCTCGGCTTCTCCGCCGGCATCGTCCACCAGCCGGGCCAGTCGCAGCGCCTGGTGGGTCGCGGCGAACGCGTTGTGCGGCTGAGCGGCCCGCTGGTAGGCGTTGCCCAGATCCAGCAGCGCCCGGGCCTGGCCCCGCTGGTCGGCCACGGCCCGGAAGTGCTCGACGCTGCTCTGGTGCAGCTCGATCGCCTCCTGCCAGAAGCCTTCGACGTCCAGGAAGCCGGCCAGCGAACAGGCGAGCCAGGTTGCCTCGGCCGTCCGGTCGGTGATCGTGCGGCGATGGATCGCCAGGAGCGCCGGCAGTTCCGCTGCGAGCCACCGACGTGCCTCCGCGGGGGAGTCCCAGTGGGGCAGGCCGGTACGGTCCCAGCGTGGTTGGTCGAGGCGCAGGCGGTGCGGGTACAGGAGCCGGTCGGCGCGGTCCACCGCGGCCAGTTCGAAGCGCAGCAGTCGGGAGAGCGCCTCGGCGCGCGCTGACTCGGTGTCCTCGGTCTCGGCCCGGGACGAGGCGAAGGCGGCGAGGAGGTCGTGGTACGCGTAGAGCTCCGGGGACGGTTCCTCCAGCAGGCTGGCGTCCACCAGTTCCTCCAGGGACCGCTCTGCCTCGGCGGGCGGCAGGCCGAGCAGCGCCGCCGCGGAGTGCAGGGCGAACCGGGGCCCGGGAAAGTCCGCGAGCATGCGGAAGGCGCGTTGGTGATCGGGCGTCAGGGACCGGTAGGAGAAATCGAACACCAGGCGCAGGTCCTGTTCCGCATCGTGGATCTCGTCGACCAGGCGGGCTGACGAGGCCAGTCGTTGGGCCAGGTAGGCCAGGTCCCAGGACGTCCGCCCCCGGAAGCGGCTGGCCAGGATCTCGGTCGCGAGCGGGTGGTATCGCAGGCGGCCGAGCACCTCCTGGATCTTGTCACCGTCATCGGCGCGCTCGTTGTTGACCAGGCGCTGGAAGAGGGCGACGCCGTGCTCCCAGGCCAGGCCGTCGATGAGGTGCTGTTGGACACCCGTCAGTTCGTTCAGCCGGCGCCGACTGGTGAGGATCACGAAGGACCGTGGATTGGCGGGGATCAGGTTGCGGACCTGAGCGCCGTCGGCGACGTCGTCCAGGACGATCACGTAGCGGTGGGTGTCGAGGACGCGGTGCCAGAGGGCGAGCTGCTCCTCCTGCTCCGCGGGCACCGCGCCGGAGGGGAAGCCCAGGGCGCGGAACAGCTCGGCGAGGGCGGCCTGTGGTGTGAGCGCCGGTTGTGCCGCCGAGTTCGCGTGCAGGTTGACCAGGTACTGGCCCTCCGGGTAGCGCTCGGCCAGCAGCCGGGCGGCGTGCAGGGCCAGCACGGTCTTGCCGATGCCGCCCATGCCGCTGATGGAGACGACGCCCGAGCCGGCCGTCAGCTCGGCCAGTTCGCGTTCGCGGCCGATCAGGGGGCGCAGCGGGCGGAGGTTGGAGGGAGCGGCCGTGGTCGGCGGCGCCGACGGCTCCGTGGGCTTCGCCGCCGAGCGTGGGACCAGGTCCGCTGCCGGTGCTCCCGCCAGGATGCGGGCGTGCAGCTCGGTCAGCTCCGGACCCGGAGCGATGCCGAGTTGGTCGCCCAGGAGCTCATAGGTGCCGCGGTACCTGGCCAGGGCCTCGTCCTGGCGGCCGGCGCCGTGCAGGGCGAGCATCAGCCGGGCCACCAGGGTCTGGTGGGTCGGGTGGGCCGAGACCAGCGGCGCCAGGACGGTCACCAGGTCCGAGAAGCGCCCGAGGCGCATCTCGACTTCGGCTCGGGCCAGGGTGGTGGCCAGCCACTCGCGGTTCATGGTGGCGCGGGCGGCGTTGGCCCAGTCGCCGCGCAGGTCGGCGAGCGGTTCGCCGGTCCACAGGGCGTCGGCCTGGGTGAGCAAGGTCAGCGCGGTGGGGTCGTCGCCCTGGTCGGCGGCCTCCCGTGCGCGGCCGGCGAGTCGGCGGAAGCGGTGGTAGTCGACGATGCCCGGGTCGATGTCGAGGGTGTAGGCGTGACCGTGCGAGACGATCAGCGAGGTGGCGGCGGCGCCGTCGGTCTGGGCCGCAGTGCGCAGCGCTCGGCGGAGCTTGGAGACGTTCACGTACATACCGGCCGCCGGATCCGCGGGTAGCTGGGAGTCCCAGAGCCGGTTCGCCAAGGTACCGACGGACAGCGGCCGCCCCGCGTCCCAGGCGAAGGCGGCCAGCAGGCAGCGGATCTTCTCGGGGCCGACCGGGCAGCGCTCCCCGGCGGCCTTGAGTTCGACCGTCCCCAGGAGTCGTACTTCGAGCAAGGTGCTCCCCCCTTCGGTCGGTGCCGCCCGGTCCTGATGGTGTGCATGACGGATTGACGGGCGGCCGTGGCTATATCACGTGTGCGTGCGGGGTAGAGAACACTGCATCACCTCTTGCGAGTTGTGAACAGTACTGAATCTGAATCGACCGGGACGGAGCGCCAACTGGAAGGACCGTGACCGCCGACTGAGTGGACCGGGGGGAACGCTCATGGGAACGACGGACGAAGAGCCCGCCGCCACCACCCACAACCGGATCGCCGGCGCCGCCCACCTCGCCGGTGGCGTGCTGCAGGCGCGGGACGTGCACGGCACCGTCCACCTGCACGCCGCCCCCGCGCCCGCGCACGCGCCGCCGCCCGTGCCGCGCCAGTTGCCGCCGCCCACCGGTCCGTTCGTCGGGCGCACCGCCGAGCTGGCCGCGCTCGCCGCGTTGGGGGCCGCCCGCGGGCTGGTGGTGGTCAACGGGCCGGCCGGGGTCGGCAAGACGGCCCTGGTGCTGCACTGGCTGCGCACCCTGGCCCCCGCCTACCAGGACGGTCTGCTCTACGCCGACCTGCGCGGCCACGCGCCCGGCGGGCCGGCGCCGGCGGTGGAGACGCTGGGGGCCTTCCTGCGCGCGTTCGGGGTCGAGCGGGTGCCCGGGGACGAGGCGGAGGCGGTGGCGCTCTGGCGGTCGGTCAGCGCCGGGCGGCGGATCGCGGTGATGCTCGACAACGTGGTGACGGCCGCCCAGGTGCGCCAGCTGCTGCCGGGCACCGACGTCGCGCTGGTGGTGGTCGCCAGCCGCTACCGGCTCTCGGGGCTGGGCGTGGACGGTGCGGTCTTCCACCCGCTCGGCCTGCTCGACGCGAGCGCCGTGGAGCAGATCCTGGTGCAGCGGATCGGCGAGCAGCGGGCCCGCCTGGAGCCGCAGGCGGTGCGGCAGGTGGCGGCCCGCTGCGGGGGCCTGGCGCTGGCCGTCGCGCTGGTGGCCGCCCGGGTGGCGGCCCGCCCGCGGCTCACCCTGGCGGCGACGGCGGCCGCGCTGGAGCGGGACGGCGAACGGCTGGCCGCGCTGCGCCTGAAGGGAGAACTCGCCGTGCAGGGTGCCCTGGACGCCTCCTGCGCCGGGCTGGCCCCCGCGGCCGCCCGGCTCTACCAGTTGCTCGGCCTGCTGCCGTTCACCGACTTCACCGCCGATGACGCGGCCGCCCTGCTCGCGGTCCCGGCCCCGGACGCGGCGGAGGAACTGGACGCGGCGGAGGAGCTGGACGAACTCGCCGAGGCCAACCTGGTCGAGGACCTGGGCACCGGCCGCTTCCGCTTCCACGACCTGGTCCGCCTGCACGCCGCCGAACGCGCCCGGGCCCGGGAGACCCCGGCCGACCGGCAGGCCGCGCTGCGCCGGCTGCTGGAGCACTACCTGGCCGCCGCGACCACCGCCGAGGAGCTGCTGGCGGCCAACCACGCCAGGCTGGCCCGCCACTTCACGGCCGAGCGCCCGCCCGCGCCCTTCGACCCGGCCGACGAGCCGGCGGCGCTGCGCTGGCTGGAGCAGGAGCGGCGGCACCTGCTGGAGGCCGTCCGGGCGGCGGACGAGCAGGGCTGGGACGCCCTCACCTGGCAGCTGGTGGACGCGATGTACCCGCTCTTCCACCGCCTGCGGGCCTTCGAACTCCAGGACGAGGCGCACCGCCTGGGCCTGACGGCGGCCCGGCGGACCGGCGACCGCGCGGCGCTGTCGCGGATGCTCACCGACGGCGCCGGGCGGCTGCGCAACCTGGGTCGCCCGGCGGAGGCGATCGAGTGGTACCAGGAGGCGCAGCAGTTGGCCGAGGCGGACGGTGACGCCAAGGCCCAGGCGCAGGCGCTGCACGGGATCGGCCAGGCGCACCTGCTGGCCGGGCGGTTGGAGGCGGCGGTGTGCTGCTTCCGCCGCGACCTGGAGCTGCGGCTCTCGGTGGGCTACGCCAGGGGTGCGGCGCTGACCCGGGTGACCCTGGGCGACGTCTACGTCTCCCAGGGCCGACCCGAGCAGGCACTGCCCGAGCTCACCGAGGCCCACCGGGCGCTGCTGGCGATCGGCGAGCCCTACGAGGCGGCCCGGGCGCTGGCGCACCTGGGCCGCGCGTACACCGCGCTCGGTCGTCCGGCGGCCGCCGAGGAGGTGCTGGAGGAAGCCGGGGCGATGTTCCGCACGGCCGGCTCCCGCACCTGGGAGGCCCGGACGGCGGAGCTGCGGGGCGAGGCGGCGGAGGCCGCCGGTGCCCCGCAGCGGGCCGGGGACTGTTACCGGGTCGCCCTGGCGCTCTACCAGCAGGCGGGCGCCCCGGACGTGGCCCGGCTGGCGGGGAGGCTGGAGCGGCTGGGGGGCACCGCGGGCACCGCCGGTGAACCCGCCCCGCCCGGCCCACCCGCCCCGCCCGGCCCGCCCACCGGCTGAACGTCCGCCCAGCGCACCCCGCCGGGCCCGAGCACCGCCACCGAGCGCAGCACCCGCGGCGCGAGCCCCGCCACCAGGCAGGCGTGCAGCAGCGAGCCGAGCACCCCCGGGGGCACCGCCGGCCCGTCCGCCCGGGGTACCCAGCGCACGGGGGCGTGGCCCCGCGCCCGGGTGAGCACCGCGCCGTCCGGCTGCGCCGTGGCCACCACCAGCGCGCCGGGGTGCACCGCCAGCAGGTCCCCGACCGGCGGATCAACGTCCGGCTGATCAACGGCCACCAGACCCCCGGCCGGCAGATCAGTAGCCACCAGGCCCCCGGCCACCAGACCCCCGCCCGCCCCGTCGCCGTGCAGCACGTCGGCCAGCGGGCGCAGCCCGGCGGGGCCGGCCAGGCCCACGCTCAGGTGCTCGTCGACCACCCCCGCCCCGCGGTAGGGCGCCCCGCAGTCCACCCGCACCAGCAGCGGCGCGGCATCGGCGGCAACCGGCGGTTCCAGATGGGCCAGCAGCCCCTCCGGCGCGTCGGCCGGCGCGCCGAGCAGCACGCGGACGTGGCCGGTCAGTTGACTGGACATCAGCTCTCACTCCGCCTTTCCGTCGAGCCGCCCGGGCAGCGGCAGCGGCTCGGTCTCCGGCCGGTGCGCGGGTTCGCCCAACTCCAGGATCCGGTACAGCAGTCGGCGCATGTTCGCATGGAAGGCGCCCGGTTCGGAGGAGATCCGGGCGGCGATCTCGGCGTACTCCTGCGGGCGGTACCGTTCGGCGGCGTAGGCGAGTTGCTCCTCCAGCGGCCGGCCCGGGGAGAGCGCGGGCGCGGTCCGGGCCAGCTGCGCCCCGGGGGAGCGCTGGTTGACGGTGCGGAACGGGTACTGCGAGATCAGGATCGGCGCGCCGGTCATCGCCCCGTAGAGGGTGACCGAGCCGTGGTCGCCGATGATGAAGTCCGCCGCGATCAGCAGTGGTCGCCAGTCGGTCTCCGGCGGCAGCAGCGTGAGCTGTCCCTGGGCGCCGCCGGACAGCCACGAGCGCACCTGCCAGCCACCGTGCCCGGACCAGACGTTGGGGTGCACCAGCAGGGCGGCCCGGTAGCGCTCCGGCGGCAGGCCGAGCAGCCGGGGCAGCAGCGCGTCCAGCCGGTGGAAGGCGGAGCCCAGGCCCCAGGTGGAGCAGACCAGCACGAAGCGTTCGTCGGCGCGCAGGCCGAGGGCGCGCCGGTAGGCGGCGCGGTGCGGCAGCCCGGCGGCCAGCCGGTCGTAGCCGGCGTCGCCGACCACCTCGGTGATCGGCAGCGCCTCGGGGCAGGAGTCCGCCAGGGTCGCCAGGTCCTCGCGGTGGGCCAGCGCGAAGGCGCGCGGCACCAGGCGGCCGTCCCAGGTGAGGTAGCCGCGGCCCATCCCCCCGATGGTGCCCGCGAGGCCGTCGACCGGCCGGGACAGCTTGATGTGGCCGGCGCCGTGCGGCAGCCGGACCAGCGGTCCGCGCAACTGCTCCATGCCCTGCGAGCCGGCGGTCAGGATCAGGTCGAACTCGGTCTCGACGGCCCGCTGCCAGGGCAGCACGGCGCCGCCCAGGTCGGCGAGGACGCGCTCGGTGCCGTCGTTGAAGGCGTGCGGGGCCACGGTGAAGACCACGTTGACCCGCAGGTCGCCGTGGAAGAGCACGAGCAGGTCTCTGATCCGCATCCCGTAGACCAGGGTGTGGATCACCACCAGGACCTTCTTGCAGTCGGGTACGGTCGCCCACTGCCCCGGGTCCCGCTGGGCCGGGCCGGACGACTGCTGGACCGACGACATGGTCATCTCCCCCTCTGGAGCCTCGAACGGTGGGGCTCGCACGGAGCCCCGGAGGTCGGCCGCCGGACGCGCGGCCGGGAGGGGGGTTTCCCGGCGGGCTGGCGAAAGCCCTGCCGGAGCCTTGCGGAATCCTTGCACCGCAGGTGCCGGGTCGGGCGTACCGGAAGCACGGGGGAGTGCGGCGGGTGGTCGACCGGCCGGCTGGCGTACCACCCCGGTCGCCCGGCGCTACGGCGCGACCCGCGCTCCGCCGCCGGCAGCCCCGTCGCCGTCAGCTCGCCGCTGGAACCCCCGCCGCGGCCTCCGCCCGCAGCCGCTTCAGCGTCGCCACGTCGGCCGCGTGCCCGAAGCCGGGGGCGGCGCTGCGGTCGGGGGTCTCCAGGATCAGCGGGACGCCGGCGGTGGCGGGGTGGGCCAGCAGCTCGCGGAACGGGTCGGCGCCGATGTGCCCGTCGCCGATGTTGGCGTGCCGGTCCTTGCGGGCGCCGGCCACGTCCTTGGAGTCGTTGGCGTGGATCAGCTTCAGCCGGTCCGGGCCGATCGCCGCCTCCAGCGCGTCCAGGGCCTGCGCCACCCCGCCCGGGGCGGCCAGGTCGTGGCCGGCGGCGAAGGCGTGGCAGGTGTCCAGGCAGACCCCGACCCGCGGGTGGTGGTCCAGCGCCTCGGCGTACTCGGCCAGGTCCTCCAGCCGGGAGCAGAGCGACTGTCCCTGGCCGGCGGTGGGCTCCAGCAGCAGCCAGGGTGCGTCCGGACCGAGCCCGTCCAGTTCGGCCAGCAGCGGGCGGACGTCGGCGCGCACCTGGGCCATCGCCTCGCGGCGCCGGCCGCTGCCGACCGCCGAGCCGGTGTGCACCACCACGCCGAGCGCGCCGATGGCGTGGCCGCGCAGCAGCGAGTGGCGCAGCGAGGCGGTGGAGCGCTCCCGGGTGGCGGCGCTGTCGGAGCCGAAGTTGATCAGGTAGGGCGCGTGCACGTAGGCGGGGACCGCGGCCGCGGCGCAGGCGGCCCGGAAGGCCTCGTCCTGGGCAGGGTCGCCGGTGGGGGTGGCCCAGCCGCGCGGGTTGGCGACGAAGACCTGGACCGCCTCGCCGCCGATCTTCTCGTTGTAGGCGAGCCCGGTGCCGACCAGGCCGCGCCCGGCCACCGGCACGTGGGCGCCGATCGGGTTGCGGAGCCGGTCGGCGCTGGGGGTCTGAGCTGCGGGATTCACCCCAGAAGGGTGCCACAGCGGCGGCCGGGGAGAACGGCCGAGGCCGCCCCGCGAGACGGCCCCGACAACGGCCGAGGCTGTCTCCGACAACGGCCGAGGCCGCCCCCGCGAGCTGCGGGGACGGCCTCGGCTTGGTACGGACTGCCGGGTGGTGCGTCGTCAGTTGACGGTGTAGCTGTACGGGATCTCCGCCAGCACCGAGCCGGTGGTCGCGTACTGGTTGTTCGACAGCACGCCGCCGCCCGGGCCGGAGACCAGGTAGAGCACGCCGTGCACCACGCTGCCCTTGGCGCCCTTCGGGGTCAGGGTGACCTGCAGGGTGCCGGTGTCACCGGGCTTGACCGCGACCGGGGTCACGGCCGGCGCGGTGGCGTTGTACGCCGCGGCGAACGGGTCACCGGTGCTGGAGGTCAGCGCCGGGTCGAACGCCAGGGTGTGCGCCGAGGCGGTCATGGTGGAGCTGCCCTTGGGGGCGCCGGTGGTCGGGAACGGGCCGATCTGCTGCACGTAGGTGCCCCAGAAGCCGGGGACGATCGGCTGCGAAGCGTTGCCCTTGTCGGTGACCGTGGAGATGGTCGAGCCGTCCTGGGCCTTCTTCAGGTCGCCGAAGATGTCCGGCGAGCCGGTCGGGCCGCTGAACTCGAACTGGCCCGGGGTGGTGGAGGCCGCCACACCGGTCAGCGCGTCGGTGCCCGGGGGCACCAGGAAGCTCGGCACCGGGGTGCTGGTGGTCAGCGGCAGGGCGACCGTGGCGGAGGCACCGATCGGCACCAGCGGCAGGTTGACCCGGTTGGTCAGGCGGCCGTCCGCCTGCACCTGCTGGGTCGCCGCGGTGTTGTTGGTGTACTGCACGTTCACCGTGACCGGCTGGCCGGCGGCCAGCTTGTCGGCCTTGTTGTTCGGCAGGCCGGTGGCGGTGACCTGGTTCTGGTCCAGGCCGACGGTGCCGGTGAAGGACTGGCCGAGCTCGGCGCCGCTGACCGGGTTGAGCACGTTCAGCACGAACCGCCAGCGGCCGGCGGCCGGGTCGACGGTGGTGGCCGAGACGCCCGCGCCGGTGGAGGTGATGTTGCCGGAGGCGTCGGCGACGGCGTTGCTCTCGGCGTCGATCGGGGTGCCGTTCGGGCTGATCAGCACGCCCTGCATGACCAGCTTCGGGTCCTGGGCGACGGTCACGCCGACCCGGATGTCCTTCTTGCCCTTCGGCACGTCGAAGGACCAGGCGAAGGACTGGGCCGGGGACGAGGCGCGGGCGTTGCCACCGGTGATGGTGCCGGTGAAGGTGCCGGTGTCGCCGTTCAGCGGGACCAGGCTGCGCAGCACGACCGGGACGCTGGTGGTGGTGCCGTTGGAGCTGGCGACGACGACGGACTCGGTGTCGTCACCGCCGGCGGCCGGGGTGGTCACCTGCACGTGCAGGGTCTTGGTCTGACCCGGCTTGAGGTCGGTGACCTGCGGGGAGACCTCGCTGGCCGGGACCGCGCGCTGGGTCGAGGCGTCGAACAGCACCGGGCCGGTGAAGCCGTTGGTGCCGGCCGGGGTGTAGAGGATGCCGGTCCAGGTGCCCTGGGCCGGGTGCGGGACGTCCACGATGCCGAAGTTCGGCGAGGTGGCGCCGCCCTGCGGGCGGGTGTTGGTCTCGAAGCGGCCGGACGGGTCCAGCAGGGTGAGCCGGACCACGGGGGTCACGGTGTTGCTGCCGGAGGCCTGCGGCGCGCCCTGCCACGCTATCGACGCGGCGAGCCGGTCGGCGCCGGCGGGCACGTTGAAGGTGACCTTGTGCGCGACCCACGGGGCGCCGTTGGTGGCGTAGGGGAACTGCGGGTCGGTCGAGGAGTTGATCTGGACCGTCTGCTGCGCGTCGCCCTGCGCCACGAAGCTGCGGGTGCTGGCGGTGACCGTCTGCGGCTTCGCGCTGGTGTTCACCACCGTGACGTTCTCGGTGTGGGTCGAACCGGCCTGGCCGGTCACGTCGAGCTGACCCGTGGTCACCGCGACGGTGCTGCTGTCCTGGGAACCGGCCGGGCTCTTGTAGCCGCGGGCGGCCTCGACGGCGGCACGCACGTTCAGCAGGCCCGCGCCCTGCTCGTCGGCCGGCAGGCCGAGGTCGCTGGCGGTGCCGGTGATGAACTGCTTCACCAGGGCGGGCGAGGGGGAGGCGCCGTTGTGGCTGTCCCGGTAGGCCTGGATGACGTCGGCCGCGGCGCCGGCGGTCATCGGGGCGGCCTGGCTGGTGCCACCGAAGGGCTGGATGCCCGAGCCCTTGCCGTTGAAGTCGGTGCACTCGGTGTAGATGGTGATGTCGGGCGAGCAGAGCGCCCAGTCCGACTCACCCGGGGCGACCAGGTCGACGGTCCGCCCGGCCTGGGTGACACCACCGGAGGAGAGCGCCGAGATCCGGTTGTTGGCCCAGGTTCCGTTGGAGAACTGGAAGGCCGCGTAGCCGGTCTGCGCGTAGTTCTGGTTGTCCGTCGACGCGCCCGCGGTGATCACGTTGGGGTCGGTCGCCGGGGTGCCGATGGTGCCGTTGATGCCCGCGTCACCGGAGGAGACGGTGACGGTGACACCGGCCTTGGCCGCCATGTCGTTGAAGAGCGAGATGGTGTCGTGCGCGCCGCTGTCCGGGGTGATGTTGCTGCCGAAGGACTCGTTCAGCACGTCCACGTGGGCGACCGTGACGGCGTAGTCGATCGACTGCAGGATCGCCGAGTTCGGGAACAGCTCGCCACCGGCCTTGAGCGCGACCAGCGAGGCGCCGGGCGAGATGCCCTCGACCCGGATGTTGCAGCCGGCCGGCAGCGGGTGGCTCGGGTTGACGAACTTCGACACGTCGTAGCTCTGCCGACCCTGCGCGATCATCGCCGAGGCGTCGCCGAAGGCCTCCGCCGCACCCGAGGGGGCGAAGAAGCCGTCACCGGAGAAGTCCTGGTAGTCCACCACGGCGTGGGTGCCGTCGGGACGGATGAAGTCCGCGTTGTTCGGGTCCAGGCCGTCCGCGATGTAGGCGACCTTGACGCCCTTGCCGTCGGCGATCTCGTGCGCACCCGGCTGGCCGGGGGTGCTCTCCGTGTGGGTGGAGTAGAGCGCCTCGGGCTCCAGCAGCGGCTGGCTGGGGTCGCTCGGGCAGACCGCGTTGGGGTCGTAGGAGCTGCCCTTGGTGTCCGGCGCGGCCGCGGCCTTGGTGTCAGCCTGGGCATTGCCCGCGGCGGGCGCGGTGCCGGTGCTGGTCCCGTTGTCGGTGCCGGGCTTGGTCGGGGCGGGCGGGGTGACCTTGATGGTCTGGTCGTCGACCACCGAGGCGACCGCCGGGTTGGCGGCGAGCTGGGCCCGCAGGGCCGGGCTGACCGTGGCCGAGAAGGCGTTGCCGACCACGAAGCTCTTGATGTCGGTGCCGCCGGACTTCTTCACCTGGTCCAGCAGCGGGGCCTGGGCCTTGGCGGCGTCCTGCTTGCGCGCGTCCAGGTGGCCGGCGTCGGCCGGGGCACTGGAGAGCTGGTCCTTCAGGATCACGATCACCGGGGCCGGCGCACCATTGTCCGACGCCGCCTGGGCGTTCGGAGTGGGGACGGCGGGGGCGCCCATCGCACTGGTCCCGAAGGCCAGGACGACGGCGGAGGCGGTGAGCGTGACGGCTGCGAGCTGCGATTTGCGCCAGCCGATCATGAACATCCCTTCGTCTGATAAGACGTCAGGGGGCGTGAGCCAGATCGCGCGTACCGGGGTCGGACGCACGCGTGCTTCTGGAACGCCCGTCCCGACAAGCTCACGCATTCCATCGTGTCCACGCCCGCCACGACAAGAGGGTTGACCGACACGAAACGGCAGGCAGAGCGGAGTTGACCGTCCGATAGACGGACAATTGCAGATCAGAGGCCCTGTCGCAGTCCGACGCGCCGTGAGTTTTTTATGAAGATCGCAATATGGTGACGATGACGTTCTCCCGTACGCTGACGGAACGTCAGGCCAAGCGGGGATGGCGGACCCCCTCGATCAGGCGTCACCCGTGGTGCGGGCGGATATACCCACCGGCATGGATCTGACGCACGCAAGTACTGTTCCGGACGTTTTGCGCCGTTCTGCTGCCCGGGTGCCGGAGCGGACCGCCCTGCACTTCGCCGACCGCCGCTGGACCTACCGCGCGCTGGACGCCGCGGTCACCCGGGCGGCCGCCTGGCTGCTGGCCCGCGGCCTGCGCCCGGGCGACCGGGTGGCCGCGCTCGGCCGCAACTCCGACGGCTACCTGATCCTCTTCCTGGCCTGCGGCCGGGCCGGCCTGGTGCACGTACCGGTCAACTTCCACGCGACCGCGGACGAACTGCGCTATTTCACCGCACAGTCGGGCAGTTCCCTGCTGCTGCACGACCCGGAGTTCGCCGCGGCGGCCGCCGCGCTGGCCCCGCTGCCCACGGCCGACCTGGACGAGCTGCGCACCGCCGCGTCCGCCGGACCGGTCCCCGCGCTCGACGTGGCGGTGGCGGACACCGACCTGGCGCAGCTGCTGTACACCTCCGGCACCACCGCCGCGCCGAAGGGCGCGATGATGACCCACCGGGCGCTGCTGCACGAGTACCTGTCCGCCATCACCGCCCTGGACCTGACCGAGCGGGACCGCCCGCTGCACGCGCTGCCGCTCTACCACTCCGCGCAGCTGCACGTCTTCCTGCTGCCCTACCTGGCGCTCGGCGCCGAGAACCGGCTGATCGCCGCACCCGACCCGGCCGACCTGCTCGGGCGGCTGCCGCGCGAGCAGGTGACCAGCTTCTTCGCGCCGCCCACGGTGTGGACCGCGCTGCTGAACCACCCCGACTTCCCGGCAGCCGCGGCAGCCGGGCTGACCCGGCTGACCAAGGCGTACTACGGCGCCTCGATCATGCCCGCCCCGGTGCTCGCCGGGCTGCGCGCGGCGCTGCCCGCCACCGGCTTCTACAACGCCTTCGGCCAGTCCGAGGCCGGCCCGCTGACCTGCGTGCTGCGCCCGGAGGAGCACGCCGAGCGGCCCGACTCGGCCGGGCGCCCGGTGCTCTTCGTCGAGGTCAAGGTGGTCGACGAGGAGGGCGCGGAGGTCGGCCCGGACCGGGTCGGCGAGGTGCTCTACCGCTCGCCGCAGCTCTGCACCGGCTACTGGGGCAAGCCCGCGGAGACCGTGGCCGCCTTCGACGGCGGCTGGTTCCACTCCGGCGACCTGGTGCGCCGGGACGCCGAGGGCTACCTCTTCGTGGTGGACCGGCTCAAGGACGTGATCAACACCGGCGGCGTGCTGGTCTCCTCGCGCGAGGTGGAGGACGTGCTCTACGGCCATCCGGCGGTGGCCGAGGCCGCGGTGATCGGCACCCCGCACCCGCGCTGGGTCGAGGCCGTCACCGCCGTGGTGGTGGTCCGCGAGCCGGTCGGCGCCGAGGAGCTGATCGCCTACGCGCGCGAGCGGCTGCCCGGCTACAAGGCGCCCAAGGCGGTGCACTTCGCCACCGAGCTGCCGAAGAACGCCTCCGGCAAGCTGCTCAAGCGCGAGTTGCGCGAGCGGCTGGGCGGGTCGGCGCCCGGCGGGGCGGACTGACCGACGCTCAGCACGCCTACTCCGGCAGGCCTGGCGCCGGCTCGGCCCGGCACGCCCCGCGGTGGTTCGGTCCGGCACGCCCCGCGGTGGTTCGGCCCGGCGCGCCCGCCGGCAGGTCAGTCCGGCACGCCCAACGGCAGTTCCAGTTCGAACCAGACCACCTTGCCCAGCCGGGTCGCCCGGCTGCCCCAGCGGTGCGCCAGCTCGTTGACCAGGTGGATCCCGCGCCCGCCCTCGTCGTCCTCCAGGGCGCGGCGCAGCTTGGGCGCGTGGCTGTCCACGTCGGCGACCTCCACGGTGAGCGCCTGGTTGCGGAAGAGCCGCAGCTGGGTGGGGGCGCCGGCGTGCACCAGGGCGTTGGTGATCAGTTCGCTGGTGAGCAGCTCGGTCTGGTCGGTGAGCGCGGTCAGGCCCCAGTCGGCCAGGGTGCGGCGGGCGAACCGGCGGGCGTGGCCGACCATGGCGCGGTCGCCGGTCAGCGCCAGGGTGGCGATCCGGTCCGGGCCGATCGGGCGCGACCGGGCCATGATCACCGCGATGTCGTCCTCCCGGCTGCCGGTGACCAGCGAGGCCAGCACCGCGTCGCAGGAGCGCTCCAGCCCGCCGTCGCGCTGCGCGGCCACGGTCTCGCGCAGCAGGTCGAGCCCGGCGTCCAGGTCGCGGTCCCGGCGCTCGATCAGCCCGTCGGTGCAGAGCACCAGCAGGCCGTGCTCGGGCAGCGCGAACTCCACGCTCTCGAACGGCACCCCGCCCACCCCGAGCGGGGCGCCGGGCGGCAGGTCGAGCACCTGGATCGAGCCGTCCGGGGCGGAGATCACCGGCGGCACGTGCCCGGCGCAGGCCGCGGTGCAGGCCCGCTCCACCGGGTCCAGCACCACGCAGACGCAGGTCGCGTACTGCCCCTCGCCCGCGCCCTCGCCGGCGATCTCCGCCGCCTCGTCCAGCCGGCGCAGCACCCGGGCCGGGTCCATGTCCAGGGTGATCAGCGTCCGGGCCACGGTGCGCAGCTGACCCATGGTCGCCGCCGCCCGCAGCCCGTGCCCGGTGACGTCGCCGACCACCAGCGCCACCCGCCCGCAGGACAGCGGCACCACGTCGAACCAGTCGCCGCCCACCTCGCTGAGCTGGCTGGCCGGCAGGTAGCGGTAGGCGATCTCCAGGCCGGGCGGGTTGTGCACCCGCTGCGGCAGCAGGCTGCGCTGCAGGGTGAGCGCGGTGTCCCGCTCGCGGCGGTAGAGCCGGGCGTTGTCGATCGCCACCGCCGCCCGGGCGGCCAGTTCCTCGGCGAGCGCGACGTCGGCGGCGGTGAACGACTCGGGGTTGCGCAGCCGCATGAACTCGGCCCCGCCCAGCACCCGGCCGCGGGCCAACAGCGGGACCATCAGGTAGGAGTGCATCCCGGCGTCCAGCGCGGGCTGGATCCGGTCGGGGGAGGCGACGATCCGGGCCAGGCTCTCCCGGTCCACCTCGGCGACCAGGATGGAGCGGCCGCTGCGCAGGCTCTGCGCGTACAGCTGGGCCGACTGCGAGGTGCCGCCCACCGGGTCGGCCGCCCCGGTCAGGGTGCCGCCCGGGCCCAGCTCGCCGACCGCCACCGCGCGCATCGTGGCGCTGCCGAAGGCCGGCACGGTCGGCGACTCCTCGCCCTGCAGCACCGCGTCCAGCAGGTCGACCGTGACGAAGTCGGCGAACCGCGGGATCACCACCTCGACCAGTTCCTCGGCGGTGCGCGCCAGGTCCAGGCTGGTGCCGATCCGCGAGCTGGCCTCGTTCAGCAGGGCGAGGCGCTCGGTGGCCGTCTGGGCCGCGTCCAGCGCCCGGCGGCGGTCCTCGGCGGCCTCCCGCTCGCGGGTGTACAGGCGGGCGTTGTCGATCGCCACCGCGGCCCGCGAGGCCAGCTCGTCGCCCAGCGTGATGTCCGCCTCGGCGAAGGACTCGCGCTCGCCGCGCCGGGAGTAGACCACCATGCCGAGCACCGTGCCGCGGGCCGTCAGCGGGGTGATCCGCACCGAGCGGGACCGCCCGCCCCAGTAGCCCTGCAGCGACTCCACCCGCATGTCGTGGGTGAGCGGCGGCAGGTCCCAGGACGGCACCACCACGGTCCGCCCGGTGGTCATCGCCCGGGCGTAGGCCGAGCCGGGGTCGATGGTGTAGACCGCGTCCACCGGCAGGAACTCGTTGGGGTAGGTGGGATCGGTGCTGGCCAGCGCCAGCCGGCGGACCCGGGTGATGCTGCTGTCGGTGTCGTCGGCGTCACCGGTGACCAGCCGTTCCAGCGCGAAGACGCCGCTCAGGTCGGCCACCCGGGGGACCATCGCCTCGGCCAGCTCGCGGGCGGTGCGGTGCAGGTCGAGCGTGGTGCCGATCGAGGCGGTGGCATCGACCAACAGGGTGAGCCGCTCCTGGGCCCGGGCGGCGCGGGACTCGGCCAGGTAGCGGCCGGTGACGTCGACGATGGTGGAGCTGACGCCGAGCACCCGCCCAGGCGGGTCCTCCAGCCGGAAGTAGGAGGCCGACCAGGCGTGCTCGTGGCCGGGGTCGGCGGTGGTGCGGCCGTGCGAACGGGCGTCCAGCACCGGCTCGCCGGTGGCCAGCACGTGCCGCATCACGCCCTCGATCTCGGCGGCGTTGATCCCGGGCAGGATCTCGGTGACCTTGCGGCCCAGGTGGTCGGTGACCGGGACGCCGTTGATCCGGGCCAGCGCCTCGTTCAGCCGGACGAACCGCAGCTGGTCGTCGTAGACCGCCATGCCGACCGGCGACTGGGTGAAGAAGCCGTCCAGCACCGCGAGGTCGGCCTGCACCCGGCGCAGCGCGGTCACGTCGGAGGCCACCGCGAGCACCAGCGGCAGGCCGTCCGGGCCGGTCACCGGATGGGTGCGGAACTCCAGGTTGACGTAGTGGCCGGCCTGGTGGCGGACCGGGAAGACGCCGGACCAGGACTCGCCGGCCAGGATCCGCTCGAACAGCTCGAGCACCTCGGCCCGGTGCTCCGGCCCGGCCAGCAGCTGGGCGGCAGGGGCGCCGACCGCCTCCTCGGCGGTGTAGCCGAGCAGCGCCCGCGCGTCGTCGCTCCAGTGCAGGATCCGGCCGTCGTACTGCACCAGGGCGGTGGCGATCGGGACCATGAGCAGCGGCTCGGGACGGGTCTCGGCAGCGCCCCCGTGACTCTCGTGCTCGACTTCGGTCATGCCCGGGCCCTCCCTCCGGAGGCGCGCTCCCCGCCTGGCCCATTTTCTCACCGAGTCGGGATCGGACCCACCGAGGCCCTGGCCGCGATCCGGGCCGGGAATGGCCACCGGGAGGAAGTGGTTGTAAAGTACATCTGCATAGGTTGTATTTACCACCTACTTGTTCCGCTGCTGTTCGAAAGGTCGTGCCCCATGACCGCCCCCGCCCCCGCCGCCCCGGCCGGCGCCGCCGATCTCCGCCACACGCTGCGCCACCTGGTCACCCACCTGCTCACCCCGGTGCTGATGTGCCTCGGCATGGCGCTCGCCTACCAAGGAGCCTTCCACCAGCCGACCCCGCACCACCTGCAGGTCGCCGTGGTCGGCCGGTCGCCGCAGGCGGCGCAGCTGGCCGCGGGCCTGCAGGCCAAGGCCGGCCCGGCGCTGGACGTGCGGACGCTGCCGGACCGGGCGGTCGCCGAGCAGCAGCTGCGCGACCGCACGCTGACCGGCGCCTACCTGGTCGACGACGGCACGGGCCGGGCCCCCAGCCCCGAGCTGCTGGTCGCCAGTGCCTCCTCGGCCACCTCGGCGACCGCGGTCGAGGACGTGTTCCAGCAGGTCGCGGCGGTACAGGGGGCCCCGCTCAAGGTGGTCGACCTGGTGCCGACCGCACCCGGCGACCCGACCGGGCAGGGCCTGTTCTTCCTGCTGGTGGCGCTCAGTGTCGGTGCCTACGGCAGCGTGGCGGTGCTCGGCACGGCGGGTGCGGCGCTCGGCGTGCGGGGCCGGGCGGCGGTCGGGGTGGCCACCGCACTGGTGATCAGCGTGATCGGCATCGTCACCGCGGGACCGGTCTTCCACGTGGTGGACCACGACTACGCGGCGATCTGGGCGCTGGCCTGGCTCTACGCGACGGGCATCGTGCTGCTCGGGATCGGGCTGCACACCTTCCTCAAGCGGTGGACCACGCTGACCCTGATGGTGCTCTTCGTGATGCTCAACTTCACCAGCTCGGGCGGCATCTTCCGGCCCGAGCTGCAGCCGGGGCTCTTCGGCGGGCTGCACCGGTTCTGGAACGGCGCCGGCTTCGTCGAGGGGGCCCGCTCGATCCTCTACTTCGACGGCGGTGCGGGTCTCGGCGGCCGGGTGCTCTCGCTGGTCGGCTGGCTGGTGGCCGGGCTGCTGGCGCTGGCGGGTGCGGCGTGGGTCGAGCGGCGCCGGGCGGCGGCGCTCGGGACGACCGCCGATCGGGCTGCGGGCGCGGCGGCGGAGGCTGCCGGGGCGGAGGACGTCGCGGAGGACGTCATGGAAGAGGAGGAGCAGGCGCTCGCCGTCTGAGCCCACTCGCCCGCGTGCGCCGCGCTCGCCGGGTGAGCCCCGCCCGCCGGGTCGGCCGCCGCGGCCGGCCCGGCGGGCGCGCTCGGGCCTCGGTGTCCGGCGCTCGGGCCTCGGGATCGGGTGTTCAGGCCTTGGCGTCCGGCAGCGGCAGCAGGTGCCGCTCGGTCAGGTGGCCGACCCAGTGACGGTGGCACTGCGGGCAGGCGGGGGCGCCGGCGGTCGAGTACGGGGAGGCGGCCGGGATGCCGGAACGGTAGAAGCTCTCCCAGTCCGTCCCGTCCTCGTCGCGGTAGTGCTGGACGTCGTAGTCCGCGGTCCACCGGTGCCAGCAGTGTCCGCAGGTGAACTCGACGTGTTCCACGGCCAGTTCGGTGATCATGGCGACACTCCTCGGGGCCGGGCAGGCGCCGGTCGGGCCAATCGGCGCTTTTCGTCCCGTACCGGTCAATACAACTCCGATCGGTTGCCGGTGGCAAGGGCCGGGGGCGCTTCGGACGTCGATCCGTCGGGAGAAAGGATGATCGGTCAACTTCTCTCGCCTTTCACCATTTCGGGTCGGACGGTCACTCGTCCGAGTGGGACCGGATGGGCCACCGGGAGCAGGCTCCTAGACTCAAGATCGCCGCGCCGGGCCGTCGCCGGGCGCGGCACCCTCCTGTCCGGAGCGGGGCCCACCCGGCCGGGTCGGCCCTAGCTGCCCGACGCTGTGTCAACCGCCCCGGCGAGCGGCGGCAACGGGAGCAACGGCGGCAACGGGAGGGTGTCGGGCATGGGCGTGGCGACGACGGTGCGGCGGTGACGGGGTGAGGACGCTGCTGACCGGGGCCACCGGCTTCCTCGGCGCCCAGGTGGCGGCCCGGCTGCTGGCGCCGGGGGTGGGCCGGGCGGGCGCGGCGACCGCAGCGGCCGCGTCGAGTGGGCCGGTCGAGCCCGCCGAGCGGATCGCGCCCGTGGAGCGGATCGAGCCCGCCGAGCCGGTCGAGCTGGCCGTGCTGGTGCGGGCACCGAGTCCGGCGCAGGCGCGGCAGCGGCTCTGGCGGGCCTGGCAGGTCGAGTACGACTTCGCCACCTTCCGGGAGCTGCTGCGCCACCGGGTGCGGATCCACTGCGGCGACCTGACCGAACCCGGCTTCGGGCTGCCGGACCAGGAACTGGTCGAGCTGATCACCGGCACCGAGTCGGTGGTGCACTGCGCGGCCGCCCCCGGCCGCCGCGCCGAGCGCAACTGCCAGCTGAACAGCGTCGGCGGCACCATCGAGCTGGTCCGGCTGGCCCACCTGGCCCACCTGGACCACGGGCTGCGCCGGTTCACCCAGCTCTCCACCACGGCGGTGGCCGGCCGGCGGCAGGACGACCTGGTCACCGAGGAGACCGCCGACGGCAGCTGGGACCGGCCCGACCTGGGCCCGCACGGCCGCAGCCAGCTGCTCGCCGAGCAGCTGGCCGCCCGGCTGCTGCCGCCCGAGGTGCCGCGCACCGTGCTGCGGCCCAGCGTGATCCTCGGCGACAGCCGGCGGGCGGCCACCACCCAGCTGGACCTCGCCCGGCTGCTGGCCGCGCTCGTCCGGCTGCCGGTGCTCCCGCTGGCCGGCGAGCACCGGCTGGACACCGTCGGCGTGGACTACGTCGCGACCGCAGTGGCCGAGCTGCACCGCCGCCCGCAGCTGCGGCACCAGGCCTACCACCTCACCGCCGGGCAGGCCGCGCCGACCCTGCGCGAGGTCACCGCCGCGCTCGGCGCCGATCCGCGCTTCCTGCCCGCCGCCGGTCGGCTGGTGCGCGGCCTCACCGCGCTGCCCGGCGCCGACCGCTCGCGCGCGGTGCGGCTGTTGCGCGCCTCCTGGTCCCACCTGACCTGGAACGCCGTCTTCGACAACACCCGGGCCACCGCCGAACTCGGCTTCACTCCGGTGCCGTTCACCCGCTTCGCGGCCCCGCTGCTCGGCTTCCTGCGCGAGCACCGGTCCCGCTACCCGTACCTGGCCTACCCGGCGGACCGGGAGGACACCCCGCGCTGACGGGCGCGCGGACGCAGGACGCGCAGGACGCGCAGGGCGCGGAGAGCTGGGGGCGATCGCGCAGCGACTCGGTGAGGAGACTGTGGCGAACCTGCGCCGGATGGCAGCGAAGGGCCTAGGGTTCCGCCGGGAGGTCTACGCTCGGTATCCGGATCTCCCGCTGACGCGGTGTCAGCAGCACTGGTCGGATCACTTGCCGCCCCTGGATGACGGGCTACGCGCGTTGCTGGAGCGGTTCGACAGTACCGGAACCACCACGATGACAGCGGGTCACCACGTGAACTAGGATGAACGGCATCTGACGTCGGGCCCGTGCACGCCAGACGGGCCAGGAGGTGCGGAATGGCGGAAGCCGAGGACACGGGACGGGGAACGGCGCCTGACGCCGGGACCGGGACTTCGACGACCGGGGGATCGATGACGGGGGAAGCAGCACAGCACGGCGCGGAGCCGGTGGGAGGAAGCACACCGGTGGGCGGCACCACCCTGGCCGAGAAGATCGACGGCCTCTTCCGGGTGGTCCGCCGGCCCAACCGCGAGCAGTACAGCCACGAGGAGGTCGCCAAGGCCTGCCGGGAGGCGACCGGCGAGACCTTCTCGGCCACCTACCTCTGGCAGTTGCGCACCGGTCGGCGGGACAATCCGACCAAGCGGCACCTGGAGGCGCTGGCCCAGTTCTTCCAGGTACCGGTGGCCTACTTCTTCGACGACGACCAGGGCGCGGCCATCGCCCAGGAGCTCGAGCTGCTGGGCGCGCTGCGTGACGCGGGGGTGCGCAGCATGGCGCTGCGCGCCGTCAACCTCTCGCCGGAGGGCGTGGGGACGATCAGCGACATGATCGACGTCATCGCGCGGCGCGAGGGCAGCAGCGGCAAGGCCTGACCGTGCCGCCCCGGCGGGGCGGCACGGGACGGGGGACGGTCGCACGGGGAGCGCGGCGGCCGGGAGGAGGGGAGCGCGGGTGTTCGGGCGGCGGTCGCGGCGCGGACGGATCTGGCAACGGTGCCAGGAGACCGTCGACGCGCTGGAGATACCCGTCCCCTTCGACGCCGTGCGGTTCATCGAGTCGCTCGCCGAACGGCGCGGCCGGCCGATCGAGCTGATCCCGGTCAGCGGCCGGCCCAACCTGCCCTGCGGACTGCTGATCACCACCGACGCGGCCGACTGCATCATGTACTCCGCCGACACCACCGCGCTGCACCAGCGGCACATCCTGCTGCACGAGGCCGCGCACCTGATCTGCCGGCACGACGAGAGCGCCCCCGCCGGCCGGGTGCTGCTGCCCAACCTCGGCACCGACCTGGTGCAGCGGGTGCTCGGCCGGACCGTCTACACCGAGCCGCAGGAGCGGGAGGCGGAGCTGGTCGCCTCGATGATCCTGCACCGGGCCACCGCCGGGGACGGGGCCCGCGGCGGGCCGCCGGCCGGCAGCTGGACCGAGTCGGTCTTCGGGCGGGCGGTCGGTGGGGCCGCGGAGGGGGAAGCCGTGGACGGGGGGTCGGTGGGCGGGGGGCCTGTGGACGGGGGACCGGCGGACAGCGGGCGTGCGGACGGGGGACCGGCGGGCGGCATGCCGGCGGGCGGGCCCCGATGAGCGGGCCCGCACCGGCCGACCTGGCCGCCTACGGCTCCGCCGCGCTCTTCCTCGCCTTCGCCGGCCAGCGGCTGACCGCCGTCCGGCGCAACCGCGGCGACCAGGTCAGCCTGTACGCCGGCGGCTTCGCGCTCTGCATGGGCGGCGGGCTGGTGGCGCTGGCCCCCAGCACCCTGGCGGCCGTCAGCATCGGCTCCAGCCGGGAGGCCACGCTGCTCCTCGGCGACCTGCTGAAGACCGGCGGCGTCGGTCTGCTGGTGCTGATCGGGCTGCTGCTGCAGGGGCCGCCGGGCGACCCGGCGGCCGTCCGGGCCCGGCTGCGCCGCTGGACGGCCGGGCTGGTCTGCGTGCCGCTCTGCCTGACCCTGCTCTTCTGGAGCTCCCGGATCAGCGACCGCGGGGAGCAGTTCGTGGTCAGCGGGTGGCACCGGCTGCCGCTGGCCGGCTACAACCTGCTGTTCGGCGGCTGGTCGGTCTGCTGCCTGGTGGTGCTCGGCTCGGTGCTGGCCCGGCAGGCCCGGTGGGTCGACCCCGGGCTGAAGCGCACCGGGCTGCGCCTGATGACGCTGGCCGCCGCGGTCGGCGTGGCGTGGAGCTGCTGGACCCTGGACGACGTCCGCGACGTGCTGCTGTACGCCGAACAGAAGGGCGGCGAGGACACCGTCTCCGACGCCATCGGCGTGCTCTGCGCCGCCCTCACGGTGAGCGGCGCGACCGCCACGGTCTGGGGCGGCACCCGGTGGGGCGCCCGGCTGACCGCGCCGGTGCGCTGGTGGCAGGCGCGGCGCCGGTACGCGGCGCTCGAGCCGCTGTGGGCCGCGCTGCACCTGGTGATGCCGCAGATCGCGCTCGGCGAGGGCGCCGGCGGCGGGCGGCGCCCGGCGCTGCGCGACGCCGAGTTCGCGCTCTACCGGCGGATCATCGAGATCCGCGATGGCCAGCTGGCACTGCGCCCCTACGCCGGCGAGCAGGTGGCCGCCTGGGTCGCCCAGACCCCCGCGGCCACCACGCTGGCCGGCGCCGAACTGGAGGCCGCCACCCTGGCCGCCGCCCTGGAGGCGGCCCGGGCCGGGCAGCGCTGTCGCACCGCCACGGTCACCGCCGTCCCGGAGCCCGGCCCGGGCACGGTGGACGCCGAGGCCGAGTGGCTGATCCGGGTCGCCACCGCCTTCGCCGGCTGCCCGGCGGTGGCCGCCGTGCGCGGCCGCGCGGTGGCGGCGCTGGGGACGGAGCCGGTGGCGGACCGAGCCTGACGGTGGGCGGGGCGGTCGGCGCGCCGGACGGGACGCCGTCGCCCGGCTGACGGTCGGCGCGGGCAGCAGGCGGGGTGGTCGGCTCAGCCGTGGCCCGTCACGGGTTCAGCTCGGCGATCGCGGCGGTGGTGGCCGCGGGGGCGCGCAGCGGCAGCAGGTGGTCGGCGCCGGGCACGACGGTCAGTCGGCAGCCCGGGATCCGAGCGGCGACGGCCGCACCGCGCGCCGCCGCGATGGCAGGAAAGGTGGGGAGCCCGACCTTGCCCACGGCGGCGCCGAGCAGCCAGAGTTGGCCCTGTGACCGACGACCGCAGCGTGCTCCTCGTCCTCTTCGACGGGGTGCAGAGCCTCGATGTGACCGGGCCGCTGGAGGTCTTCCAGGGTGCCGGGGCGTACCGGGTGCGGACCGCCGCGCCGGGTGGCCGCCCGGTGCGCAGTTCGGCCGGGCTCGGGCTGCTGCCCGACCTGGACCTGGCCCGGGCGGCGCCCCCGGACACCCTGCTGGTGCCCGGGGGGACCGGCACCCGTGCGCCGGACCCCGAGCTGGTGGCCCGGATCGCGGCGCTGGCGGCCGGGGCGCGGCGGGTGGTGTCGGTCTGCACCGGGGCCTTCCTGCTCGCCGAGGCCGGGCTGCTGGCCGGGCGGCGCGCGGTGACCCACTGGGCGTACTGCGGCACGCTGGCCCGGCGGTTCCCGGAGGTCGTGGTGGACCCCGAGCCGATCTTCGTGCGGGACGGGCCGGTCGCCACCTCGGCCGGGGTGACCGCCGGGATCGACCTGGCGCTCGCGCTGGTCGAGGAGGACCTGGGGCGGGAGGCCGCGCTGCAGGTGGCCCGCGGGCTGGTGGTGTACCTGCGCCGGCCCGGCGGACAGGCCCAGTTCAGCACCCAGCTGGCGGCCCAGTTCGCCGAGCGCGAGCCGCTGCGCGAGGTGCAGCGGTTCGTGGCCGAGCACCCGGCGGCCGACCTGTCGGTGGCCGCGCTGGCCGAGCGGGCGGCGCTGTCACCGCGTCAGTTCGCTCGGCTCTTCCGGGCCGAGGTCGGGGTGCCGCCGGGCCGCTATGTGGACCGGGTGCGGTTGGAGACCGCACGCCGGCTGCTGGAGGACGGCGCGCCGGGCATCGAGCAGGTTGCCCGGGCGGCCGGCTACGGCACGCCGGAGGGCCTGCGGCGGGCCTTCGTGCGGACCCTCGGGGTGTCACCGCTGGAGTACCGCCGGCGCTCCCGGGCCGAGGGCCGGCCCGACCGGCGGGTCTGAGCGGCGAGCGGGACCGCACGTGCAGGAGCAGTACCGGAATCCGACGACGAGACGAATGGACGACACCGTGCAGATCGCCATCCTGCTGTACCCGGACCTCACCGCGCTGGACGCGATCGGCCCCTACGAGGTGCTCGGCCGGCTGCCCGGCGTCGAGGTGGTGTTCACCGCGAAGGAGGCCGGCCCGGTCCGCACCGACCTGGGCAGCCTGACAATGACCGTCGACCGGCCGCTGGGCGAGGTGACCCGGCCCGACGTGCTGCTGGTCCCGGGCGGCCCCGGCACCGCGGCGCAGCTCGCCGACCAGGAGGTGCTGGCGTGGGTGCGCAGCGTGGACCGGACCACCCGGTGGACCACCTCGGTCTGCTCGGGCTCGCTGCTGCTGGCCGCCGCCGGGCTGCTGACGGGCCGTCGGGCCACCTCGCACTGGGCGGCGCTGGACGGACTGGCCCGGCTGGGGGCGCAGCCGGTCGGCGACGAGCGGATGGTGCCGGACGGCAAGTACCTGACCGCCGCCGGGGTCTCGGCCGGTCTGGACATGGCGCTGCGGCTGGCCGGCTCGATCGCCGGGGACCGGACGGCGGAGGCGGTCCAGCTGGTGCTGGAGTACGACCCGCAGCCGCCCTACCGGGCCGGTTCGATCGCGACCGCGCCGGCCGGTCTGGCCGACCTGCTGCGGGCCAACGGCCTGGTGGTGCCCGCCCTGGACTGAGCTGTGGCCGCAGCGGCGGCAGCCCTACTCGGGCAGCTCCGGCGGGTCGGGCAGCTCGGGCGGCTCCGGGAGGTCGGGGGGTTCGGGCAGGTCCGGCGGCTCGGGGAGGTGGGAGGGGAAGGCCAGGTGCCGGAACTGCGGGTGCGGGATGTCCGGCAGGTGCCCGGGGACCGGGAGGTCGGGCGGCTCCGGAAGGTCGGAGGGTTCGGGCAGCTCGGGGGGTTCGGGCAGGATCGGCACGGCGGCTCCCTGGTCCGGCGGTCGTGGTCGTGGGCTTGGTGGCGGGCGTGGGCTTGGCGGCGGTCGTGGTCGTGGTGGTGGCGAGGTGTCCTCGGATCATCCCGGCCCGGCCCCGGTGCCGACAAGACGGTGCCGCTTGCCGACCCCCGGGCGCCGGGTTCACGCTGGTAGGGAGCAGGAGGCGCACCATGCGGAACCAGTGGGATGTCGAGCTGAGCTTCGAAGAGGACGGCGTGCACACGAGCTGCGAGGCCCGGCTGATCGGGTCGCGGGCGCCGGGGCTGTCCGGCCACGGCGAGGCGCTGCGCAGCGCGGAGGACCGGCCGCTGGCCAGGATCGGCGAGGAGGTGGCCGCCTGGCGGGCGCTGGACGACCTGGCGCACAAGTTGCGGGCCCAGGCGGCCGGCGAGATCGACGACGAGGGGCGGCGGCCGGCCTACCTGGTGTACTGAGCGGGCGCTCCCGCTCGCGTCGGTCACGGTCTGACACCGCGTCAGTGCGCGACCGTGGCCCCGCCGCCCGCCATGCGGGCAGTCGGGATGCCGCACTGTCGGTGTCCCTAGGCTGCCGTGGCATGACGCGACGAGCCGACACCCCAGCCCTCGCCGCCCGGGTCGCCCGGGTCGGCGCCTCGCCGGTGCGCGAGATCCTGGCCCTGACCGCCCGGCCCGAGGTGATCTCCTTCGCCGGCGGGCTGCCTGCCCCGGAGCTGTTCGACGCGGCCGGCCTGCGCGCTTCCTACGACCGGGTGCTCGCCGAGCGGCCCGAGCGGGTCCTGCAGTACTCGACCACGGAGGGCGACCCCGACCTGCGGGCCGCGGTCGCCGCCCGGCTGACCGGCCGCGGTCTGCTCACCCCCGGCGAGGACCTGCTGGTCACCACCGGCTCGCAGCAGGCGCTGGCCCTGGTCGCCACCGCGCTGCTGGAGCCCGGCGACACCGTGCTGGTCGAGGACCCGAGCTACCTGGCCGCCCTGCAGAGCTTCGGCTTCGCGGGCGCCCGGGTGCTGCCGGTCCCCACGGACGCCTCCGGGGTGGACCCGGCGGCGCTGGCCGAGCTCGTGGTCCGGGAGCGGCCCAAGCTGCTCTACCTGGTGCCCACCTTCCAGAACCCGACCGGGCGGACCATGCCCGCCGCCCGCCGGCGCGAGGTCGCCGAGGTGGCCGAGCGGCACGGCCTCTGGCTGGTCGAGGACGACCCGTACGGCGAGCTGCGGTTCGAGGGCGAGCCCGAGCCGTGGCTGGCCGCCGACCCGGCGGTGGCGGACCGGACCGTGCTGCTGGGCAGCTTCTCCAAGGTGCTGGCTCCCGGGCTGCGGCTCGGCTGGCTGCGGGCGCCGGCCGCGCTCCGCCGGGCCTGCGTGATCGCCAAGCAGGCCGCCGACCTGCACACCTCCACCATCGACCAGGCGGCGGCCGCCCGGTACCTGGCCGACCACGACCTGGACGCCCACCTGGCCACCGTCCGGGCCGCCTACCGCGAGCGGCGGGACGCCCTGCTCGCCGCACTGCCCACGGCGCTGCCGGCCGGCAGCAGTTGGAGCCGGCCGGCCGGCGGGATGTTCCTCTGGTGCCGGCTGCCGGCCGGTCGGAACGCCACCGAGCTGCTGCGGTCGGCCGTCGCGCACGACGTGGCCTACGTGCCCGGGGCGCCGTTCTACGCCGGGCCGGCCGACCAGGCCACGCTGCGGCTCTCCTTCACCACCCACACCCCGGCGGAGATCGCGATCGGCGTCGACCGGCTGGGCAAGGCGCTCGGGGGCTGAGGGCACGGGGGCTGAAGGCTCCAGGGCCGCGGCCGGCGCTCGCGGCTGGGGTCGTCCGCCGGGGTCGTCAGCCGGGGCCGGCCGTCAGGTCCGCACGCCCACCGCGAAGATGCGGCGGAACGGGAAGACCGTGCCGTGCGGACCGGCCGGGTAGGCCTCGCGCAGCAGGGCGGCGTACTCGGCGAGGAAGGCCGCGCGCTCGGCCGGGTCGGTCAGCCGGGCCAGCACCGGGCGCAGGGCGGTGCCCTTGGTCCACTCCAGCACCGGGTCCGGGCCGGTGAGCAGGGTGCTGTAGGTGGTCTCCCAGACGTCGGCGGTGCAGCCGGCGGCGAGCAGCGCCGCCAGGTACGCCGCCGGCTGGTGCACCCCGGGCGGGACCGCCTCCGCGCCGAGCTGCGCCCGCCAGCGGGGGCTGGTCCGCAGCTCGCTGAGGAGCAGGTGGCTGGGGGCGTCGAAGTTCCCGGGCACCTGGAAGGCGATCACGCCGCCGGGCTGCAGCGCGGCGGCCCACCGCGGCAGCAGGTCGAGGTGGCCCTGGACCCACTGGAGGGTGGCGTTGGAGACGATCAGGTCGGGGGCGGCGGGGGCCGGGTCGTAGGTCGCCGCGTCGGCCAGCAGGTAGTGCGCGCTCGGCTCGCCCTGCTCGCTGCGCGCGGTGTCCAGCATCTCGGCGGAGTTGTCGATCCCGGTGAGCTCGGCTGCGGGCCAGCGCTCGCGGATCGCGGCGGTGGAGTTGCCGGGCCCGCAGCCGATGTCCAACACCGTGGGCCGGGCGGGGAGTTCGGGAACCCGGGCGAGCAGTTCGCGCAGCGGGCGGGTGCGCTCGTCGGCGAACCGGAGGTACTGGCGCGGGTCCCAGGCGGGGGCGGTCATCGGCACTCCCAAGTATCTCGACGTCAAGATATCTACCGGAACGAGCATGCCCAACGGGATATCTTGATGTCAAGAGACATTGGGCCGGACGGGCGAGCGGGTCGGACGGCCGAGTGGGCTGGGTAGGCGTCCGGGTCGGGTGGGTGTCCAGGCCGGGTGGGTGTCCGGGGCGGCGGGGCGGTCAGGACGGCAGGGTCAGGATCCGCGGGCCGTCCTCGGTGATCGCCACCGTGTGCTCGGCGTGGGCGGCGCGGCTGCCGTCGAGGGTCACCAGGGTCCAGCCGTCCGCCGCCGTGCGGTAGTCGCCGCTGCCGCCGGCCAGGAACATCGGCTCGATGGCCAGCACCATCCCGTGCTGCAGGCGCAGGCCGCGTCCCGGTCGCCCGTCGTTGGGCACGTGCGGGTCCTCGTGCATCGCCCGGCCGATGCCGTGGCCGCCGAAGTCCTCGGGGATGCCGTAGCCGGCGGCGCGGCCCACCCGGCCGATTGCGTGCGAGATGTCGCCGATCCGGGCGCCGACCACGGCGGCGGCGATGCCGGCGGTCAGTGCGCGTTCGGCGGTCTCGATCAGGGTCAGGTCGGCCGGCCGGGCCTCGCCCACCGTGAAGCTGAGCGCCGCGTCCCCGGTCCAGCCGCCGACCCGGGCGCCGCAGTCGACGCTGACCAGGTCGCCGTCGCGCAGCCGGTAGTCGGTCGGGATGCCGTGCACCACCGCGTCGTTGACGGAGGTGCAGATCACCGCCGGGAAGGGCGTCGAGGCGAAGTCGGGCCGGTAGCCCAGGAACGGCGAGTCGGCGCCGGCCTCGCGCAGCACCGCGCGGGCCACCTGGTCGAGCTCGGTCAGGGTGACGCCCACGTCGGCGGCCCGGCGCACGGCCTGGAGTGCGTCGCCGACCACCCGGCCGGCCTCGCGCATCGCCGTCAGGGCTGCGTCCGTCTTGATCTCCACCATGGTCAGGTCTCCTCGTCGGTCATCCACCAATTCTTATACCGGTATTTGTATCACGGTCGGCGGTATTTGTATCCCCGCTCCGGCGGCTCGGCGGGACGTAGAATGCGGGCATGGTGCGCACCCCCCTCACCCCCCTGGAACGCGAACGCGGCGAACGGCTCGGCGCGCTGCTGCGGCGCGCTCGCGGCGAGCGGAGCATGGTCGAGATCGCCGCGGCGGCGGGGCTGTCCGCCGAGACGCTGCGCAAGATCGAGACCGGGCGGGCGCCGACCCCCGCCTTCTTCACCGTCGCGGCCCTGGCCGCGGTCCTCGGGCTGTCGCTCGACGAGGTGGTCCGGCACTGCGCGCCGGTGGAGCCGGAGACCGCCGAACTGCTCTCGGCCTGATCCCCGGTGCCGGGCGCGGCTCAGCCGGTGGCGAGCTCGGCGCGCAGGCCGTTGACGATCAGGTCCAGGCCGGCGGTGAAGGCCGCCTCCCGGTCGGTGGGGCGGCTCGCCGTCCACCGGGTCAGGTTGGGGTGCCGCTGCGCGCTCAGCTCGGCGAGCGCTGCGGCCGGCACGGCCTCCGGCGTCGGCTGGGCCTGCTCCTGGAGCACGAAGCCGGTCACGTAACTGGCCACCGCGTTGCCGAAGTAGGCGGCCCGGTCCAGCGGCAGTCCGGCGGCCCGCAGCAGGGTCAGCCCCGCCTCGCTCGCGTCCAGTGCGGCGGCAGTGAGCGGCAGGTGGCCGGCCACCACCCGGGCGCCGTCGCGGTGCGCCAGCATCGCGCGCCGGGTGCGGTGGGCGAAGGCCGCGGTCTGCGCGGCCCAGTCGCCGACCGGTTCGACCGCCCTCGGGCCAGGCTCGTCGGGGGCTGTGAAGGCCTCCCGCATGATCTCCTCCGCCAGTGCGGCGAGCAGCTCGGCCTTGCTGCGCACGTGCCAGTAGAGCGCGCCGGGGGCCACGCCGAGCCGGGTGGTCAGCGCCCGGGTGGTGAGCCGGTCCAGACCCACCTCGTCCAGCAGGTCGAGGGCGCCCCGGACGACATCTGCACGATTCAGCGGCATGACACTTGAGCTTAGCTCAGGTCGCATGCCTATGATCGACCTGAGCACTGCTCAAGTCGTCCGGGACGCACTGCACGGAAAGGGCGGAACATGGGGGAGTACCTGACGGTCGACGGTCTGCGGACCTACTACGAGGTGCAGGGCAGCGGAGGTGACCCGGTGCTGCTGCTGCACGGCGGCGGCGCCACCGCCGACAGCTGGTGGGGGCAGCTGTCGCAGCTGGCCGAGCACCACCGGGTCTACGCGCCCGACCTGCGCGGCCACGGGCGCACCCACGACCTGCCCGGCCCGGTGAGCAGCGCGCTGCTCGCCGCGGACCTGGCCGCGCTGCTCACCGCGGTGGACACCGGCCCGGTGCACCTGGTCGGCTGGAGCGCCGGCGGCACCGTGGCGCTCCACCTCGCGCTGCGGCACCCGGAGTTGGTCCGCAAGGTGGTGACCATCGGCACCGGGGTGTGCCGGGCCGGCGGCACCGAGGCGGACCGGGCGATGCTGGCCGAGGAGAACACCGGGCTGCTGGAGTCGCTCTTCCGCCCGCAGTACGAACCGCTCTCCCCGGACGGGCCCGAGCACTTCCCGGTGGTCTTCGCCAAGTGGCTGCGGATGTGGCGGGAGGAGCCGGAGATCGGCCTGGACGCGCTGCGCGGGCTGGCCGTGCCGGCGCTGGTGCTGCAGGGCGACGACGACGGGGTCACCATCGAGCACGCCGCGGCGATGGCCCGCGCGCTGCCGGACGGTCAACTCGCGGTCGTCCCGGGCACCTCGCACGCCGTGCCGCTGGAGAAGCCGGAGCTGGTCGGCCGGTTGCTGCTGGACTTCTTCGCCGAGCAGCAGCCGCGACGCCTGATGCCGCTGGGCGCGCTCACCGGCTGACGCCTCGGGTCGGTTGTAGGGCCGGGCCGGCGAAGTCCATCCGGTCGGGCCGGGTTGGCGCCCCCGGCCCACCCGCCGGCCGGCCGGGCGACCGCCGAAACCCGTCAACCCGCCGGCCGGACCGGGGATGTGGGCGAACCCCGGCAGTCCCGACACTGGGGCGGTCCGCAACACCCGGCCGGATCGAGGGGACGCCCATGTCGCCGGAACCGACGGCCACGCCGGCCCGCCCGCCGGGCCCGTGGCAACCGCGCAAGCAGGTCACCGTCCTCGGCGCCGGGGTGGCCGGGTTGGTGGCGGCGTACGAACTGGAACGGCTCGGCCACGGTGTCGAGGTGCTGGAGGGCCACCTGCGGGTCGGCGGCCGGGTGCACACCCACCGCTTCCTGCCCGGCCGCCCGGGCCCGTCGGTCGAGCTCGGCGCGATGCGGATCCCGACCGGCCACCAGCGCACCCTGCGGTACCTGCGCAAGCTCGGACTCGGCGACCGGTTACGGGAGTTCACCACGCTCTTCCAGGACGACGCGGCCTACGTGCAGACCGCCCGGGGCCACCGGCGGATCCGCGAGGCCACCCCGGCCCTGGTCGCCGAGCTGCGGGCCCGGCTGCCCGCCGCGGAGGCCGCCGCGCACCCGCCGGAGGCCCTGCTCTTCGGCGCCTGGATGGCGGTCCGGGTCGAGGCGCTGGCCCCCGGCGACTTCCGGGACGGCCTGCGGCCCGGGCTGGAGCGCGAACTGCTCGACCTGGTCGCCGGCATCGACCTGACCCGCTACCTGCGCCGCCCCGGCAGCGCGGGCGAACCGATCGACCTGGCCGCACTCTTCGCCGACCACCCGCAGATCCGGGCCGGCTGCCGCGGCCGGCTGCACCGCTTCGTCGACGACATCGTCAACGAGACCGGCTCCACCCTGCTGCGGCTTGCCGGCGGGCTCGACCAGCTCCCGCTGCGGCTGCGCGAGCGGATCCGCGGCCCCGTCCGGCTCGGCCAGGAGGTGCTCGGCATCGAGGTGCGCCGGGACCAGGTCGCGGTCCGGGTCCGGCAGGGCTTCGGCAGCACCACCCGCGCCTGCAACTACGTGCTCTGCACCATTCCGTTCTCGGTGCTGCGCGGCCTCGAACTGCACGGCCTGGACCGGGAGAAGCTGGCCGCCGTGCACGGCCAGCGCTACTGGGCGGCCACCAAGGTGGCGCTGCACTGCCGGGAGGCGTTCTGGGAGCGGGACGGCATCCGCGGCGGCGCCTCGTTCACCGGCGGGCTGATCCGGCAGACCTACTACCCGCCGGTGGAGGGCGACCCCGGGCTCGGCGCCGCGCTGCTGGCCAGCTACACCATCGGCGCGGACGCCGACCGGCTCACCCGGCTGGGCCGCGGCCCGCGGCTCGCCGCGGTGCTCGCGGAGGCCGCCGTGGTGCACCCCGAGCTGCGCCGGCCGGGCATGGTGCTCGGCGTGGTCGACCGGGTCTGGGGCACCGAGCCCGGGGCGCAGGGCGCGGCCGCGGTGCGCTGGGGCAAGGACGCGGACGCCTGCGAGGAGGAGCGGCAGCTGATGGCCCGGCCGCAGGGGCGGCTCTTCTTCGCCGGCGAGCACTGCTCGGGCCACCCGGCCTGGATCGAGGGTGCGATCGAGTCCGCGCAGCAGGCGGTTCGGCTGATCGACGGTCACCAGCGCGGCGGAGCACCGGTGGACGGTGCCCGGGCAGCTACCGTGATCGAGGAACCGGCCTGACCGGCGCGGGAAGGAGCCTGCGCAATGAGCGTTTTCGACCTGCCCCGGCTGCACTTCGCCGGTACCGCCACCACCCGGCTGCCCACCGGCGCCCGCACCGGCCTGGTCGACCTGGCGACCAACACCGTGCTGGACGCCGACCGCCGCCCCGTCCCGCCGGAGCGCCCGGCCGCCGCCTACCACCACGAGCTGGCCGACCTGGGCCTGCTCGCCGACCCCGGCGCCCAGCTGGCCGGCAACGGCCACTTCGCGGTCACCGCCACCGTGGTCGGCGCCGAACTGGCGCCCGGCGAACCGCCGCCGGCCGACCCGGTGGTGGGTCGCAGCGTGGACTTCTTCGGCCACTACAACGAGTACCTGGCCACCACCGCCAACCGGGCCCGGGTCTTCGACGTCGACCCCGCCTCCTCCTGGACCACCACGCTGATGATCGGCTGGTTCGGCTTCGGCCGGCAGGGCCCCTCGCACTGGGTCGGCTACCTGTGCGGCGGCGAGGTGACGGGCTTCGCGCCGCCGCGCTGGCAGCGCTTCGCGCCGGGCCCGGCCGCCCGGCCCCGGCTGCCGCGGTGCGCCGTGCACCAGTTCGCGGTGCCGGCCGGTGCGCTCGACTGGGCGCCCGGCTCACCGCTGGTGGACCGGCTGCGCGCCGCCGTCGAGGCGCCCGAGACGGCCGGCCTGCTGGTGCAGTTCGCGCTCACCGCACCCCCGGGCCCGACCCCGGTCGGCCGGCCGACCGGCTGGCAGCTGCGCGGCACCATCGCCCCCTGGCGGCCCGACGAGTGGCGCAGCTACCCGGCCGGGCGGCTGCTCACTCCCCCCCCCCCCCCCCCCCCCCCCCCCCCCCCCCCCCCCCCCCCCCCCCCCCCCCCCCCCCCCCCCCCCCCCC
>NZ_JBNQTI010000048.1:0-49138 GCF_050325825.1 Kitasatospora sp. LaBMicrA B282 | reverse complement strand
CGAGGGTCGGGGGCGGCGCCGGGCGCGGGAGGTGGCGGGGCGTCAGGAGCGGTAGGTCTCCTGCCGCGCTGCCGGGGCCGGGCCCTGGTGCGGGACCGGGGCCGGGCGGAAGAACCGCGCACCGCGCGGGTGGCGGGTGAAGCGGTAGCCGACCACCCCGGCCAGGGCGGCCAGGCCGCCGCCGCACAGGGTCCAGTACCAACGGGTGTTCCAGCCGGAGAACATCGTCGAGTACCAGTGGGTCACCGCCTTGACCGGCGCGGCCGCACGCAGCGTGCCCGGTTGCGGGGTGGCGCTGGGCGAGGCGGCGGGGGTCGGCACCGCGGCGCCGCCGGGGGCGGCGACGGCGCCCGCGTTCACCGGGGGCACCAGCGGCTCCCGCAGGCTGCCGCCCTCCGGCTGCGCGTCGTCCGCGCCGCCCTTGGTGGCGACGTGCACGGACACCTGGGTGGCGAGTCCGAGGTCCTGCTGCTGGACGTCGGGGGTCGACACCCGTGCGTAGTAGGTGCCGGGCAGCGGGTCGTCGGACCACGGCTCGGCCCAGCTGCGCACCTGCCGCAGGGTGCAGCTCATGGTGAGCGAGCCGGTGGTCTGGTCGCCGGTGGCGTCCTGCGGGCCGGCCGTGCAGGCCTGGAGGCGGCGCAGGCCGTCGTACAGGTCCAGCGACCAGGTCTGCGACCCGTGCCGGTCGGCGGCCGGCGGCAGCGCCACGGTCACCTGCACGGTGGCGGTCTGCCCCTCGGAGGCGGCGAAGGACCAGTAGAGGTAATCGCCGGTGGCGGCGGTGACGGCCGCGTCCTGGCCCGGTGCCAGGGTGGTGGCGGTCAGGAACGAGGTGCCGAAGTCGGTGGTCGTCGGCGCCGCGGCGCCCGCCGATGCGGACGCCGTCGGGGACGGGGCGTCGGCCGCGGCGGCGGGGGCGAGCAGCGTGGCCAGGCCCAGGGCGAGCGGGGCCGCGGTGAGGATCCGGATCAGTCGCATCGTCAGTTCTCCCGCCACACGGCGATCCGCCAGCGCGCCACCCAGCCGGACACCAGGCCGGTGACCAGACCCGCGCCGGTCAGCACCAGCAGCAGGATCCAGCCGCGGCCCAGGCCCATCGCCGGGCCGTCGGGGGCGGGCGAGGCCTTGGTCACGTCCACGGTCAGCTCCAGCGGCAGGCCGGGGTCGACCTGCACGGTCCCCTGCGGCGCGAAGGAGTTGCTGACGATCAGGCAGACGGCCTGGTCGGCGCCGGCGCCGCCGGTGCCCGTCGGGGAGGCGGAGGCGGAGGCGGGCGCCGACCAGCGCAGGCCGGTGGAGGCGACGTCGGTCCGGCCGCTGCCGGCGTCCGTGCCGCGCACCAGTTCCTGGCCGCTGGTGTCGGTGGCCTGCAGCAGCACGCCGTAGTCCCGGGCCACCGCCCGGTCGGGGGTGACGCTGACCGCGGCCCGCAGCTCCTGCCCGGACTTCACCGGGACCCGGTAGACGCGGTGCTCGGCGAACTTCTCCCGGTCGCTGTAGACGCCGGGCGTCAGCAGCGGGGCGTTGGCGCAGGTGTCGGTGCCGGTGACCTGTGCGGGGGTCTGACGGTAGGTCTGGTCCGACCGGTTGACCGACTGTTGCAGCCGCTGGGTGAGCTGCTCCTGGGAGCGGACGTCGGTGTAGGTGCCGCCGGTCGCGTTCGCGATGCACAGCAGCTGCTGGCGGACCTGGTCGTCGTGCGCCAGGCCGAGCGTGTCGACCACCAGGTGGGTGCCCTGGGCGGCCAGTTGGCGGGCCACGTCGCACGGGTCGGGCGGCGAGCAGTCGTCCTCGCCGTCGGTGACCAGCACCACCCGGTGGGTGGCCTGGTCGTTGCCCAGGTCCTGCGCGGCGCTCTGCAGCGCCAGGCCGATCGGCGTCCAGCCGAGCGGGCGCAGGGTGGCGACCGCCGTCTTGGCCTCCACCTTGTCGGTCTTGCCGACCGGGAAGAGCACCTCGGTGTCCTTGCAGCCGTCGGTCTTGTCGCTCACCGGGTACTTGGCGCCCAGCGTGCGGATGCCGAACTCGGCCTCCGGCGGCAGCGCGTCGATGACGTCGTCGATGGACTTCTGGGCGACCGAGATGCGGCTCTGCCCGTTGATGTCCGGGGTGCTCATCGAGCCGCTGACGTCGAGGATGAGGTCGACCTTCGGCGCAGGCGTGGTGGTGCTGCTGCCGGGGGTGGGCGTCCCGCCGGTCGGTTCGTCGGCCTGGGCCGGCAGGCCGCCCAGCAGGGTGGCGGCGGTGAGGGCCAGGACGGCCAGCAGGCCCGCTGCCCTGGTCGGTTGTCGTCGGATGATCTTCACGGCACTGCATCCTACGGACCCCGGGCGACCTGCGTCGCACGCCGCCTCCCGGGCGCCCGGGGCCGGCCGGTGGTTGCTGCGTGAACCGGCGCGGCGGCCCGGGGCGGGAGGCGGTGCGAGGGCGCGGGACAGCCGTCGGACGCAGGTCCACGGGGACCGTCGGGGTCGGTGCGCGGGCCCTCGCGATTCGCGTAGGATCAGCGGGCGGCTCCCCGTGGGGAGGTCCGCCGACTCTTCTGGTGCTCGGCGCCGCGCCGGAGTTCGGCGCGGCGCTCGTCCTCGGTCAGGCCCGCCCAGATCGCCTCCCCGGCCAGCGCCGGGTTGGCGAGCGCCCACCGCAGGCACTCGGCACGGGTGACGGGCCGACAGCCCCAACACAGGCGCTTGGCGGTGGCGGTCCGGGCCCGGGCGTCCGGGCCCTTGGGCCAGAAGACCTCCGGATTGACGTTGCCGCGGCGGCACGGTTCGTCGCCCCGCAGCTGCGGGTAGGCGACGTCGGGGTCGGCGGCGAGGACCCTGGGCAGGTTGGCGCTGAGCACCCGCGCGGCGGGCCGGCTGGGGCGAGGGATCGTCATGGGGCTGCCTTCCGGGGGAACGTGGGACGCGGTGCGGGGACTTGGGCCTGTCTTCACCCCGCAGGCGGGAGTTCGAAGACAGGTCCATGGGCCTGGGAGACGGCCCGACCGGCGCCGTGGGGGTAGCGCCGGTCGGGAGCGATGGGTGGTCAGGCGCCGGTGACCAGCGTGCCGTTCTGCACCTTGACCGGGACGGAGGCCAGCGCGGCGGTCGCCGGGCCCTTGGCCACCGAACCGTCCTCGATCTTGAACTCGCTGCCGTGGCAGGGGCACATGATCTTCCCGCCGGCCACCTGCGAGACGGTGCAGCCGCGGTGCGTGCAGACCGCGCTGAAGGCCTTGTACTGGCCGGCCGCCGCCTGCGTGACGACCACCTTGGCGTCGGCGAAGACGGTGCCGCCGCCGACCGGGACGTCGGCGGCCTTGCCGAGCACGGTGCCCGAGGCCGTCGAGCCGGCGGAGGCGGCACCGGAGGGGGTCATGCTCGCGCCGGGCGTGCCCATGCCGGTGCTGGGGGCGCCCATGCCCGCACTGGGCGTGCCCATGCCCGCGCCGGAGCCGGTCGGTGCGCCGGCCGCCGACGCGTCGGAGCCCATCGACCCGGAGGAGGAGCAGCCCGCCAGCACCAGGGCCGCCGCGCCGCCCGCGCCGCAGAGCACCACCCGCCGCGTGGTGGCGAGGGGCTGGGCGCCCGCGGACTGCGGGGCGGTGGCGCCGTCTTCGGTGGCGGCGGCGGTCTCGGTCGTTTCGGTGACTTCGGTGGCTTCGGTGGCTTCGGTCATGAGTGGCGACTCTCCATCGGAGGTTGGGGAACAGGGAGGCCACGGTGGGGACGCGGCGCGAGGAGCGCGGCACCTGCGGCGCCGGCGGACGGGTCGGGGCCGACCGGGCGCGGGAGGTGGCGGGGCCCGGGTGCGGCGCAGTGCCGACCGGGTGGGAACGAGCGTAGGCGGGAGCGGGCGGCCGGACCACCGGGAGCCGAGAACTTTCGCTTCCGCTAAGGATCGGCTCATGGTCCGTTGACCGGCCCGGCTACTGGGTGCAGCAGGGCGGCGGCGGGCTGCAGGTGGCGGGGGCGCTGGGGGTGGGCACGGGGCTGCCCGGCGCTGCGGTGGGGCTCGGGGTCGGCGCACCGGAGGGCGCGGGCGGCGCGGTGGCGGTGGGCGCGGCCGACGCGGTGGGCGCGTCGGAGGGGGTGGGCGACCCGCTCCCGCTGGGCACGGCGGACGGGCTCGGCGCGCCGGACGGGCCGGCCGACACGGTGTCGGTCGGCGCGGCGGTCGCGGTCGGCACGGCGGTCGCCGTCGGCGCGGCCGTCACCGTCGGCCCGGCCGAGGGAGTCGGCGACGGCGTCGGCAGCGAACCCGCCTGCGGGCAGCCCAGGTTGGTGAGCGAGGCGGCCAGGCGCTGGGTGAGGAAGTCGAACAGGTTCTGCCCGGCCTGCGGGGACGGAGCGGCGGCGGTGAGCGGCTGGTCCAGGGCGATCCGCCTGGCCCCCAGGGTGGCGAGGCCGGCGCAGTAGGCCTTCGGGTCCCCGTCGGCGGCCGCGCCGAGCCGGGGCTGGTCGACCCCGACCCGGTAGAGGTTGGTCTTGGTGCGGCTCTGCTTGCCGTTCTCCAGCACCATCGGGTCGCTCAGCGGCACCACCGCGACCGGTGCCGCCTGGTCCTTGGCCGCCTGCAGTTCGTTGAGGGCCAGCGCGGTGGCCTTGCTGCCGGGGTCGGCCAGGTCGGGGGCGGTCCACGGGGTGCAACCGAGCGCCGGGTCCTCGAAGTTGTCCAGCAGCAGGTTGTCGCTGCCGTTCAGCAGCGCGGTGGCGCCACGCGTGGTCCGGCTGCGGCCGAGCCGCCCGGCGTTCCGCCTGGTCTTCTGCGCGGTGCGCCCGTGGGCGTCGGCCAGGTACTCGGCGGTGACGTTGTCGCTCTGGTCCTGGTCGACCAGGCCGAAGTCCCGGGTGGTCAGGCAGGGTTGGCCGTCCTTGCCGGTGCCGAGCGGCGGCACGACGAGCTTCCCGGCCTGCTCGGCGGTGTTGGCGGCGGTGAAGAAGGCCGGCGCGTTGCAGTAGGCGAACTGGCCGAACGGCTGGCCGCCCTGGGTGCCGCCCACGCACTGCCCGGCCGCGGTGCGTCCTTTCAGGGCGAGCACGTTGCCGTTGAAACCGAACCAGATGCCGACCACCGCGCCCTGCGGCAGTGCGGGGAGGACGGGTGCGATCGCCGGCGCGGTGCCGTGGTCGACCACCAGCGGGTCGTAGACGGAGACCGTGCCGGTGGCCGGGTCGAGCACCGTGGCCTGGACGAAGGCCGACTGGTTGGCGTCCGCCTCGTGGCAGGGCCCCTGGGCCGGGTCGGTGGCGGTCAACTGGTAGGGGGTGGCCAGCCCTTGGGCGGTGAGCGGGTTGGCCGGCACGGTCAGCGTGCAGTTCGGGTTCGGCTGGGCCGGCGGGGCGGGTGGGGTGGTCGCGGCGAACGAGACCCCCAGCACGGCCGCGCCCGCGCTGAGCACGGCACCGAAACCGAGGCTGAGCGCGAGCACCCGGCGGCCACGACCGCGGGCCCGGCGCTGACGTGAACTCTGCTGCCTGTGAGACTGCATGCGAACTCTCCTGGAAGCGGGCGACGCCGACCTGGGCGGCCCTGGCGGAGCGACGGGGACGCCAGTGATCGTAGGAGCGCGCAGGGGCCGGAACGGGCGTCCGCGTGACGCCCTAAAGAGCGCATAAGGTTCCGCTCACCTGGCCCGATCGCGGGCCGCCCGACGGTAGGTCAGCGCAACCTTATGGATTGCTTAGCGGCTCTTGCGCACCCCGAACGCGACCCCGGGGCGACCCTACGATCGGCGCTGTCGGCCCTCCTCCGCCTGGGAGGGCCGACACTTCCCAGGCCCCGCCGCCCCACCCCGCGCAGCCGGACCGCGGCCGCGCACGTGGCCACGGTCCCGCGGGAGTCCACAGCCTCGCAAGACGTCACGGAGTCAGGAGCCCATGACCCTGCTTTCCGACGCAGTGCCCCCCGTCGTCGCCGGCACTCCGTCAGACCGCGTCCGGATCCGCCTGCGCCCGTCCGCCTTGGTGGCGGGTGTCGCAGCAGCAGCGGCGGCGGTCCTCGCCCTGGCGCTGGTCCTGCTCCTGGCCCGTCCGGCCGTGGCCGCGGCGCCGATCCCGGGCTCCCCGTTGGACGCCTACGACAAGGGGATCCCGTACGACATGGGCACGCACAAGATCGCCCGGCTCGCCGCGATGGTCGCCTACGTGCTGATGGTCGCCACGGTGGTGCTGGGCGTGGTGCTCCGCATGCGGTACTTCCAACGCTACGTCAACCGCCGGACGGTGTACGGCGCCCACATGACGCTCGCCCTCTCCGCACTGATCTTCGGAGCGGTGCACGGCCTCACCTTCTGCTACCAGCCGGTCTGGGACCTCAGGATCGCCAACCTGCTGCTCCCCTTCACCGGCGGACTGCAACGGCTGCCGGTCGGCTTCGGTATCCTCGGCACCGAACTCGCCGTCGCGGTGGGCTGCTCGGTGTGGCTGCAACAACGGATCGGCTACCGGCGCTGGTTGAAGTTCCACCAGTACGGCTACGCGGCCTTCGGGTTGATCTGGCTGCACATCTTCACCGTGCACCCGGAGCCGCGGCACGCCAACCTCGTCGCGGTCGGGATCGCGGGCGGCGCCCTGGGCTGCCTGCTCGCCTTCCTGATCCGCGCCCTCCCCTCCCCCTCGCGGTTGCGCCAGGGGACCTTCACGAACTCCGTGGACGGCATGCGATGACGACGATTCCGGGCGCCCGCTCGAACCAGGCGTGGTGGCCGCAGCAGGAGCTCCCGCCACAGTGGTGGACGCCGCCGGAGCTCCCGGCGGCTGCGCCGCAGCCCTCCTACCAGCCGCCCGCGCTGCTGCCGCTACCGCTGTGGGAGCAGCACGCCGCGCTCGCCGAGCCGCTGCTGCTCGCCCCGGCGCCCACCGGGTACGTGGCGCCCGCGCCGTACGTCGAGCCGGGGTACCAGTTCCCGGCTCTCCCGGAGGCCTGGAGCCAGCCCGCCACCACCGGTGCGTGGGTCGAACCCGCCCCGGTGGCGTGGGCGGAGCCGGCCCCGGTGGCGTGGGTCGAGCCCGCTCCCGAGGCGTCGACCCAGGCGTGGCCCGAGGTGTGGACCGACCCCGCCCCCGCCGAGCCCTGGGCCCCGCCGGAGGCCGCCGAGCCCCCGCCCGCCGCCGACGGACTGCCGCTGCCGGCCGACCGGCTGGTCCCCGAGGCGCAGCCGGTCAAGGTCAGCGTCGACAACAACCGCTGCCACATCTACGGCATCTGCCAGCAGGAGGCCCCCGAGGTCTTCCGCATCTCCGAGGGCGGCTCGCTGCACTACACCGGCGCCGTCCCGGCCCGGCTGGCCGCCCGGGCCCGCCAGGCGGTGCGCTGCTGCCCGATGCAGGCCATCGCGATCAGCGGCGGGGCCCCGCCCAGCGCCCGCCGCCACCGCCCGGCGGCGGTGCGGCCCGCGGACTACCGGCGGATCGTGGTGGCCGGCGGCGGACTGGCCGGCCTGAGCGCCGCCAGCCGGCTGCGCGAGCGCGGCTACGACGGCGAACTCGTGCTGATCGGCGAGGAGTTGCGCCGCCCGTACAGCCGGCCACCGCTGTCCAAGCAGTTCCTGGCCGGCGAGCTCGGCGCGGAGGACCTCACCTTCCGGGCCGACGACACGCTCGATGCCCACTGGCTGCTGGGCACCCAACTGCTCGGCCTGGACACCGAGCAGCGGACCGTGGAACTGCGCGGCGGCGAACGACTCCCCTACGACGGCCTGGTGATCGCCACCGGGGTCGACGCCCGGCGGCTGCCGAGCACGCCGGTGCTCAGCGACCGGGTCCGCACGGTCCGCACCCTGGCGGACGCCACGGCGATCCAGCAGGCCCTGCAGCAGGCCCGGGCTCACCACGTGGTGATCCTCGGCGGCGGCTTCGTCGGCTGCGAACTGGCCTGCACCGCGCGTGACCTCGGGATGGAGGTCACCCTGGTGGTGCACAGCGCGCCGCTGCTGCGCCGGGTGCTGGGCAGCCAGCTGGGCGAGGTGGTCGGCCGGCTCCAGGCCCGGGCCGGGGTGGACGTCCGGCTCAGCACCCGGATCGACGACTGGAGCGACACCGGCACCGGGCTGCGACTGCGGCTGGACGACGGCGAGGTGCTGGACGCGGACTTCGTGGTGCTGGGGCTGGGCAGCGTGCCGCGCACCGAGTGGCTGCGCGGCAGCGCGCTGGACGTCACCGACGGGGTGCTGTGCGACGCCGGCTGTCACGTCCTGGACCTGGCCGGCCGGCCGGTGCCGGGCGTCGTGGCCGCGGGCGACGTGGCCCGCTGGCCCAACGCCCGGTTCGACGCCACGCCGCGGCGGGTGGAGCACCTGATCCACGCGGTCGAGATGGGCCAGCACGCCGCCGACGCGCTGCTCGCGGGCCCCGAACGGGCCGAACCCTTCACCCCCGTCCCGCGGTTCTGGTCGGAGCAGCACGGCACCCGGCTGCAGGCCGTCGGGCTGCCGGCGCTGGGCGAGCGGATGGAGGTGGTCGAGGGTTCGCTGCGCACGGAGAGCTTCGTGGCCACCTACCACCGGGACACCGCGCAGGGCAGCCAACTGGTGGCCGCCGTGGCCTTCGACATGCCGAGCCAACTGCTGGACTACCGCGACGCCATCGGCCGCACCGGCCCGATGCCGCGCACCCTGACCTCGAGGAGGAGGCGCCGATGACCCGCCGCGCCGCACCCCGTCGCCGCCGGGCGGCCGCTCGACCCGGCGGCAGCGAACTGCACCGCCTGCTGAGCCTGCCGGCCCGCCGCAACCTGCGCTGGCCGGTGATCGCCGGCCTGGTGCTGGCCTCCGGCGGCCTGTACGCCCAGGTGCTGCTGACCGCGGCGCCGATGCCGCCCAGCCAGGCCCCGCTGCCCGCCGCCGGTAGCGGTACGGGCACCGCCGACGGCACGGCCGCCGGTACCACCTCCGGTGCGGCCGACAGCGCCGCCGGTACGACTTCCGGTACGGCCAACAGCGCCGCCGGGACCACCGACGGCACGGTCGACGGCGCCACCACCGGCGCAGGCCAGCCCTGACGTCCACCCGGTGCGGTCCCCGACCGCCACTTCCGCCGAAGGAGCTGATCATCCTGAGCGGTCCGTCACCGCGCCCCGCGCCGCGCCGCACCCAGCCGCCGGCGCGGGGCGCGACCCCCGCCACCGTCCCCGCCCGGACGACCTCGCCACCCACCCCGCCGCGGCCCGGCCGACTGCACCGCACCCTGCACAGCTGGACGGCGGCCGCGCCCAACCCCACCGCGCCGGCCCGGCACCGGTTACGCGCGCTGCTCACCGCACTGCAGGTGCCCGCGGACACGGCCGACGACGCCGTGGTGATGGCCGGCGAGCTGGTCGCCAACGCGCACCGGCACGCCCCGGGCGCCGGGCGGCTGCTCCTGCTGGTGACCGCGACCACGCTCCGGGTGGAGGTCCACGACGGCGACCCCCGGTTACCCGAGCCCGCCGAGGCCGACCACCCCGACCGCCTCGACACCTTCGACACCCTTGACGGCCTTGGCGGCCTCGACGACCTGCTGCTCACGCTGGCCGAGAACGGCCGGGGACTGCGGATCGTGCACGCACTCTCCGGCGGCCGCTGGGGCTCGCACCGGACGCCGCACGGAAAACAGGTCTGGTTCGCACTGCCGCGCCCGCCTTCACCGGGCCGCCGCAGGCCGCCGGAACACCCGGGCGGATGACGCCGTCGTGAGCATGCCGAATGGCGCGATCGTAGCAGCGTTTCCGGGCCGGAATCGCCACTCCCAGGTGGCGCACATGAATCCCTAAGATTCCGCTTAACTTCCCGCCCAGGTGGGCGGAGTGAAACGGAAACAGCAGGCCGGGAGCGCTCTCGACCCGCTCCGGAATTCGGCTACGGTGTGCGCCATGACGTCCGTCCTCGTCGTCGAAGACGACCCCATGATCCGCGCCTCGCTGATCCACGTGCTGACGAGCCACCAGCTCGTGGTGCGCAGCACGTCCGACGGCTTCGGCGCGCTGCGCGAGATCACCCGGTGGCAGCCGGACGCGGTCGTGCTCGACCTGGGACTGCCCGACATCGACGGCGCCGACGCGCTGCGGATGATCCGCGGCCTCTCCCAGGTTCCGGTCCTGGTGGCCACCGCCCGCGACGACGACGCGGAGATCATCAAGCTGCTCAACGCGGGCGCCGACGACTACTTGGTGAAACCTTTCTCCGGCGGCCAGCTGGTGGCCCGGCTCAGCGCCGTGCTGCGGCGCTGCGCGGCGCCCGGCGGCGCACCGGACGCGGGCGACCCCACGCGCGTCGGCGATCCGACCGGGGCCGGTCAGGGCCCGCTGGTGGTCGGCGAGTTGCGAATAGACGCGCTCGCCCGCACGGTCCACCTGGCCGGACGGGAGGTGGGCCTGACCCGCCGCGAGTTCGACCTGCTGACCTACCTGGCCCGCAACTGCGGCCGGGTCGTCTCCCGCCGCAAGATCCTGGCCGATGTGTGGCGCCAACCCTACGTGGACGAGCAGACCGTCGACGTGCACCTGTCCTGCCTGCGCCGCAAGCTGGGCGAACGCGCCTCGCGGCCGCGGTACCTGCACACCGTCCGGGGCGTGGGCGTGAAACTGGTGTCCCCCCAGTGAGGGCCACGCTCGCCACCGTCACCCTGGTGGTGACCTCGGTGGTCGCCGTCTCCTTCCTGGTCCCGCTCGCCCTGCTGCTGCGCACCCAGGTGCACACCCAGGCCACGCTGGCCGCCGAGCAGCGGGCGGTGACGGTGGTGCCGGCCCTGGCGGTCTCGAGCCAACCGGCCGACCTGGCCCGCGTGGTGGCCGGGGCGGGCGACGCGGGCCGGCTCTGCGTGCACCTGCCGGACGGACCGGCGGTGGGCACCGGGCACGCCTCGGCGCAGTTGCTCGCCCAGGTCGTGCAGGGCCGGACCGCGGTGGCCCGGAGCGTGCCGGGCGGCTGGGACTTCCTGCAACCCGTCCTGCTGGCGGCCGGTCAGGGGACGAGCAGCCAGGGGACGAGCGGCCAGGGGACGGCCGGTCAGGGGGTAGCCGCTCAGGGGATGACCGCTCAGGGGGCGGGCGACCGGGTGGCGGTGGTCGAGGCCTTCGTGCCGCAGTCCGAACTGGATCACGGGGTGACCCGGGCCTGGGCGGTGATGGCGCTGCTGGCAGTGGCCCTGGTGGGCGGCTCGGTGCTGCTGGCCGACCGGCTGGGCAACCGGGTGGTGCGGGCCGCGCGGCGCCTGTCGACGGCCTCGGCGGCGCTGGGCGGCGGCGACCTGGCGGTCCGGGTGGAGCCCACCGGGCCGCCGGAGCTCCAGGCAGCCGGCCGGGCGTTCAACACCATGGCCGACCGGGTGGCGCAACTGCTCGCGACCGAACGGGAGTTGGTCGCCGACCTGTCGCACCGGCTGCGCACCCCGCTGACCGCGCTCTCGCTGGCGGCCGAGCGGATCGGACCGGTGCCGGGCGCGCCGCGGCTGAGCGCGGCCATCCGCCACCTGGAGACCGAACTCGACGAGATCATCGTCGCCGCGCGCACCCCGCTGGCCACCCGGCCGGTGGGCCTGGACCGCGGCCCCGGCGCCCTCGACGCCACGCCGGACCGCACCGAGCGGGGCGCCGGCGGAACCTGCCAGGTGGCCGAACTGGCCCGGCACCGGGTCGGCTTCTGGTCGGTGCTGGCCGAACAGCAGGGCCGCGCCTGCACCTTCGAGGCGACCGACGAGCCCACGCCGGTGCGGCTGCCGGACGACCACCTCTCGGCCGCGGTGGACGCACTGGTGGGCAACGTGTTCCGGCACACCCCCGAGGGGACCGGTTTCGCGGTGAGCGTCCAACGCACCGCGCAGGCCGTCGTGCTGGTGGTCGAGGACGGCGGACGCGGGATCGCGGACCCGGACAGCGCGCTCTCCCGCGGGGTGAGCCAGGGCGGCTCCACCGGCCTGGGCCTGGACATCGCGCGCACCGCCGCGGAGTCCACCCGTGGTCACGTGCGGATCCGGCGCAGCGAGTTGGGCGGTGCCCGGGTGGAGGTCGCACTCGGTCTGGCCGCGGACTCGCGCCGGACCCTGGGCAGAGCGTGGCGTCATCGGCGGCGAAGAGCTGCGGAGTCCGCCGGTGGGTGAGGCGGGTGAGGCGGGTGAAGCAGGACGGTCGGCGAATTCGCCGCTCGAGCGCCACCCGGGATTTCCCGGGATTCTCCCCGACGATCCGACCGGCAATCGATAGTGACGAAATGTCTCACAGTCCGAATATCCATCGGTCGCGGACCGGCGGGAACTTGACGCGGGAACTCCCCCGCGGCCACCATCCTGCTACCAGCGGGTAGGAACTGGTCACGAGCAGCCCTGCCGAAGCTCGGCCGTGCATTGCGGGCGACCTTCGGGCTGCCCGACGGGCACGGCCGGTCGGGGAATTCCGGTCCGGTGCGGAAATCCTCCGACCCGGTACCGGCATTCCCCGACCGGCCGACCGGGGCCCGTTCCCGTGCTGGGTACCGCCCGTTCGACTGCGTGCCTTCCGAGGATGACGCAGAGGAGATGAGATGTCAGACCCGGTCACGGCCGCGACCACGGATGCCGAACTCGCCCGCCGCATCCGGACCGGTGACGGGCCGGAGCACGAGGCCGCCCACGAGGTCGCCCGCCGGCACCGCATCGCCGTACTGGGCTACGCCCGGCTCTGCTGCGCGCAGGAGGAGAGCGCCCAGGAGCTCACGGACGAGACCATCGCGCGGACCCTCGCAGCCATCCGGGCCGGCACCGGGCCGAGCCACGACTGGCGTCCGTACCTGCTCACCGAGGCCCGGCGGACCGCCACCGCGTGGGCCGACACCGCGCGCCGCGCCGAACTCGGCGCCGACTTCACCGCCTGGCTGGACGCCCTGCCCCGCGCCGCCACCGGTCGCTCCGCGACCCGGGCGGCGGCCGCCGCCGCCTCGGCGTCGACCCTGCTGCAGGCCTTCCTGGGCCTGCCGTCCTCGCGCCGGGCCGATCTGTGGCGCTACCTGGACGAGCCGCCGGCCGCCGACGCAGCGCTGCGCCGCCCGGCCGCGGCCGGCCTGCCGGACGCCGTGACCCGACAGAGCCTGCACACCGCCTACCTGCAGGACTACGCCGCCCGCGCCCCGCGCCGGTCCTGCCGCCACCTGCTGGGCGCGCTCGGCGAAGCCGTCCGGCGCGGCACCACGCACGAGGCCCGGGAGCTCGACCGCCACCTCGCCCGCTGCGCCGCCTGCCGGCGCGCCCGCGCCGACCTCACCGCCGTCCACACCTGGGACCGGCCCGCCCTGCGGCGCGCCCTGCTGCTCTGGACCGGGGAGGCGGACGCCGTCCCGGCGACGCTGCCGGTCCCCTCCGCGCTCTCCCGCGCCCGGGTCCGCGGTCCGCGCGAGGGCGCCCGGCCGGTCGACGGGCGGCGGCTGTTGGTCTGCACCGTGGTGGTGGGCGTGGGGGCGCTGGGGGCGCTGGTGGTGGCCGGCGTGATCGTGGCGGCCGTGGACGCGGCGGGCGTGCACGCGCCGCTGACCGGCACCCTCCTGATCCCGGCCTCCTTCACCCCCTCGCCGACGGTCGACGGCAGCTCGGCGAGCCCGCTACCGGGCACGGGTGGGCCGGCGGGACCGGCGGGACCGGAGAACCCGGACGGACCGTCACCCTCCTTCTCGCTCGCACCGGCCGTCTCCGCGACGGCACCCGCGCCGTCCCCGAGCCCGCCGGCCGGTGCGGCCAGCGACCCGACGCCCGACCCGACGAGCAACCCGACGGCCGCCGGCGCCCCCGACTCCCCGAGCCCCTCGGCCGCGTCCACCGGCCCGGTCGGCTCGGCCCTGGTCGAACCCGGCTCCGGGCTCTGCGTGGGCCTCACCGGCGATGGGTTGGTCGCGGTGCGGCTCCGGCAGTGCACCGGTGACGGGGCGTCGGGGTGGCAGCAGCTACCGGCCGAGCAGCCGTGGCGGCTCGGGGCGGAGCCGGCGGCCGGCTCGTTCCGCCTCTGGTTCCTGCCCGCGGCGCCGGCCGGCCGCTCCACCGCCCGCCTGCTCGGCCCGCAGCACCGCCTTCCCGCCCAGGTCAGGTGACGGGGTCGAGCAGTTCCTCGAAGGCGTCCGGCAGCGCCCTCCAGCCCGCCTCGCCGCCCGCGAGTTCGCCGTCGGTGAGCAGGCAGGAGTCGAGCAGTTCGACGATCGCGTCCGCGGCCAGGCCCGCTGCGGTGAAGGCGAGTTGCTGGATCCGGTCGCCGTGCAGCGGGTGCCAGTCGAGGGCGGCGGCGGCCCGACGGGTGGGCGGGTAGCCGTCCCAGGCGGCATCGGAGAGCGAGGCGAGCCACGGTCCGCAGTTCACCACCGTGAGGTGGGCCCCCGCGGCGTCCCAGGCGAACATCGACGTGGGACGGTTGGCCAGCCAGAACCGGCCGCGGCTGCGCTGGGCCACGGGGACCAGCAGCTCCAGCGCCGCGTGGAACCGGGCCGGGTGCAGCGGTCGTCGGCGCTCCCAGAGCAGGGTCGCCACCCCCGCCTCGTCGCGCTCCTGCGGCAGCAGCGCGACGGCCGGGTTGATCCGGTCCCGCGCCGCGGCGACGTCGAAGCCGCCGAGCGCGGCCCGGATCAGGGCGCCGGTGCCGAGCCGCACGACCCGGGCGGTGGGGTGGAGTTGGTGGAGCATGGCGAGCCCGACCCGCCGCTCGGGCCCGTCACCGTGCCGGCCGGCGCGCGGGACGGCCAGCACGACCGGGTACTCGATCTGATGGGCGAGCGCCACGGCCCGGGTGCGGGTGTCCCCGGCGGCGGTGTGCAGGCCGTGCTCAGCGAGGTCGTCCGGCACGGACAGGTCGCCGACCAGCCGCAGCGGGTCCACCGCCGTGACCACGCCGACGAGTTCGATCGCCTCGCCCATCCGCCGGCCACCGACCCTGCCACCGGCGATCAGCTCGACCGCCGGGTGCGGGTCGCTGCCGCCCCACAACTCGACGACGACCAGGCCGTGTTGCCCGGCATCGGCGACACGCAGCAGTTCGGGCAGCAGGTCCTCGCGCAGCGCGCAGCAGGCGCAGTCGTCGGTCAGCTCCACCTCGACCGGCGCGAACACCTGCCGCTGGTCGCGCACTCGGCGGTGCGCGAGGCCGCGCGAGGCGTCCCGCAGGTCGTGGTGGAGCACGAGGGCGTCGATGCAACCGTGCAGCAGCTCGTCGACGGCTCGACGGCGCTCCTCGCCGTGCAGGCCGACGACGACCACGACCGGCAGTTTGGGATGGTCGGTCATGCGGACATCACTCTCCCCCTCCGTTTGGCGAGCGTGCGCGGACAGCACGCCACCCGGCGGCCTGGTCGGCCACCGCTCCGCTCGGCGCTCAACGATACCTCAGATGAAAATGGATTTCATTTCACTCAAGCCATAGCGCCAGTCACTGTCGGGCCATTGCCGTACGTTCGTGCCGACCGCGTGCGCCGCCGCTGCCTGAGGAGACCCATGGCCGACACCATCAACTCGCTCGCCTCCCGCGTCCATGAACTGCTGGTGGCGAACCCGACCAATCCGGCGGCCTCGGCCGTCCCCGTCACCGCGGGCTTCCACGACGTCATCGCGCGCGCCACCGCGCTCGGCCCGGACGCGGCCTGGCTGATCGGCGCCGGGCACAGCGGGCTCGCCACCCTGGCCTTCCTGCACCGCCGGCTCGACCAGGCGCTCTTCCACCTCGACGCCGCCGTCACGGCCGGCTTCAACGACTGCGTCGCCCTCCACGCCGCCGCGCTCCGGCCGCTGCACGAGGACCCCCGCTTCCGCGCGATCTACCAGCGGATCCGCATCACCCTGGCCGACCTGGACGAACTCGTCTGGATACACCAGGAGATCCACCTCATGTCCCGGGACGCCGCGAGGGCCTCCACCGAGAACATCGGCCGCCACGACACCGGGTTCTCGCTGCTCCCCAAGGCCCTCATCCCGACCCGGGTGCCGAACACCCCCGGGGTCCTGATCGCCCGGATCGACCTCGCCGCCACCCAGACCGTGCTCCAACGCGCCGTCATGAAGGCGAGCATCAGCCGCGCCGCCGGCAACGCCGCCATCAGCGCCGTCTCCTACACCTGGAACGACGCCCGCGCCCGGCGGGACGCCTGGCGCGCCGACGACCTGGAGTCCCAGCGCCGCCAGGCCGCCGCTGCCCGCGCCTTCGTCGAGCGTCCTGGCGTCAGCACGCTGGTCATTCCCTGTCCGCCGCTCGGGTCACTCGTCTGTCCGTCCTGAGCTGGTGACCGACCTCAGCGTGGCCGCCCCGCCGCGCCGCCGGGCCACGCGCATGGGCGGGAACCGGACCGGGAATAAGTGATATCCCTATACTCGAAGGAGCGAACCCCGAGCCAGGGAAGCGAGGCGGGCCGGATGGACAGGGCGGCGGACGGAGCGGGGCGGGTGCCGGGTGGGCAGCCGCCGGTGGGGGTGGTCGGGCTGGTCGAGCGGGCGGCCCGGACGGCGCCCGGTGGGATCGCGCTGGCGGTGGCGCTGGCGCTGCTGGTCGCGGGCGCGGCGACGGTGGGGAACGTGCGCGGCCTGGGGGTGGCGCTGCTGGCACTGGGGGCGCTGACCCTGGCGGGGCTCACCGCGGTGGCTCCGGGGCAGGCCCGGGTGGTGTCGCTGTTCGGCCGCTACCTGGGGACGGTGCGCACCACCGGGCTGTGCTGGGTGAACCCGTTCACCAAGCGGCAGCGGGTGTCGACCCGGATCCGCAACCACGAGACCTCGGCGCTGAAGGTGAACGACGCCGACGGCAACCCGGTGGAGATGGCCGCGGTGGTGGTCTGGCAGGTGTCGGACACCGCCAAGGCCGTGTACGCGGTCGAGGACGTGGTGGCCTTCGTGGCCACCCAGACCGAGACCGCGGTGCGGCACGTCGCCGGCAGCTACCCGTACGACGCCCGGGGCGCGGAACGCCTGTCGCTGCGCGAGAACGCCGAGGAGATCACCTCGCGGCTGTCCGACGAGATCGCCGAGCGGGTGGCGGCGGCCGGGGTGTCGGTGGTCGAGTCCCGGATCACCCGGCTCTCCTACGCCCCGGAGATCGCCCAGGCGATGCTGCGCCGCCAGCAGGCGGACGCCGTGGTGGACGCCCGCAAGCGGCTGGTGGAGGGCGCGGTGGGCATGGTCCGGATGGCCCTGGAGCAGCTCGCCGCGGAGGAGCTGGTGGACCTGGACGAGGAGCGCAAGGCCGCCATGGTGAGCAACCTGCTGGTGGTGCTCTGCAGTGAGTCCGCGACCCAGCCGGTGGTCAACACCGGCACGCTGTACCAGTAGGCGCGGCCGTGGGGGAACGCAAGAACATCCTGCTGCGGCTCGATCCGGCGGTGCACGAGGCACTGACCCGGTGGGCCGGCGACGAGCTGCGCAGCACCACGGCCCAGATCGAACTGCTGCTGCGCCGCGCGCTGGCGGACGCCGGCCGGCTGCCGGGCAACGTCGGCAGCCTGCCGCGCCGCGGCCGCCCGCCCAAGCACCCGCGCCCGGCTGCGGAGGCGGCAGCTGCGGAGCCGGAGGCAGCGGGAGAGGCGGCAGCGGAGACGGACGCAGCGGGAGCGGCGGCGGACACCGACGCCCAACCGGAGGCGTGAGCGGACATCCGGCGGCCTCGTGGACCGCGGCGCAATAAAGTGCTATCACTTTATGTGTGAGCGGAAACAGCACCACACCCGCACAGCCCGCGATCCTGGTCGAGGGCCTGACCAAGCGGTTCGGCGAACGCACCGCCTTCGCCGACGTGAGCTTCGGCGTCGACTACGGCGAGGTCTTCGGCTTCCTGGGCCCCAACGGCGCCGGCAAGACCACCACCGTGCGCACCCTCGGCACCCTGGTGGCGCCCACCGCGGGACACGCGGCGGTCGCCGGGCTGCCGCTGCGCCCCGAGAACGCGGTGGAGATCCGGCGCCGGATCGCGGTCATGCCGGAGTCGCCGGGGCTCTACCTGCGGCTGAGCGTGGCCGAGAACCTCGCCTTCTTCGCCGGCCTGTACGAACTGCCCGACGCGTCCGAGCGGATCACCCGGGCGCTGCGCGCGGTGAACCTGCTGGACCGGGCCGACGACCCGTGCCGGGCCCTCTCCAAGGGCCTGCGCCAGCGGGTCGGCCTGGCCCGGGCGCTGCTCAGCGACCCCCAGGTGCTCTTCCTCGACGAGCCGACCTCCGGACTGGACCCGGTCGCCGCCCGCGACGTGCACGAGCTGATCGACGGCCTGCGCAACCGCGGGGTGACCATCTTCCTGACCACGCACCGGCTGGCCGAGGCCGAGCGGCTCTGCGACCGGGTCGGCATCATGAACACCACCCTGCGGATGATCGGCCGGCCCGACGAGCTGCGCGAACAGCTCTTCGCCAAGAGCCTGGAGATCCGCACCCGGGACCCGCTCGCCGACCCCGACCGCGTCTTCGGCGCCCTGCCCGGCCTCGAGGGCTGGCACCGCGGCGCCGACGGCGCCTACCTGCTGGCCGTGGCGGACCCCGACCTCGCCGCACCCGCCGTCACCCGCGCCCTGGTCGCCGCCGGTGCGGACCTGCTCTCGCTCAGCCCCTCCCGCCACTCGCTGGAGGACGTCTACCTGCAACTGATCGACACGGACGTGGAGGCGCAAGCGCGATGAGCAGCAACCCCACCGGAACCACCGCGACGAGCCTCAGCCCGGTCCGGATCCGCGCCATCGTCCGCAAGGAGCTGCGCGACTACCGCCGCAACCGGTTCGTCGCCTCGACCATGGCGATCATGCCGCTGATCTTCGTGGTGCTGCCGATCACGGAGATCTTCACCCTGCCCGGCTCGGCCCCGGCCGCCCGGATCGACAGGCTGGTCGGGCTGGCCATGCTCTACCTGACCCTGATCCCCGCGCTGGTGCCGGCCGTGGTGGCCGCGTACTCGGTCGTCGGCGAACGCGAACAGGGCACCCTGGAGCCGGTGTTGACCACACCGGTGCGGCGCGAGGAGTTCCTGCTCGGCAAGGCGCTCGCCGCCCTGGTGCCCACCCTGCTGATCTCGTACGTGATGTTCGGGATCTACCTCGGCGCGGTCGGCCTGTTCGCCCACCCGAACGTCTCCCAGGACATCTTCAAGGCCTCCCGCATCCTCCCCCAGCTGCTGTTCACCCCGCTGCTGGCCGGCTGGTCGATCTGGGCGGGCATCGCGATCTCCGCCCGCAGCACCGACGTCCGGGTCGCCCAGCAGCTCGGCACCCTGGTCAGCCTGCCGCCGCTCGCGGTGACCTCGTTGATGAGCTTCGGCGTCATCAAGCCCACCCTCACGCTCGCCCTGGGCCTGGCCGCCGCGCTGCTGGCGATCGACCTGCTGGCCTGGCGGTTGGTCGCGGTGCTCTTCGACCGCGAACGGCTGATCACCGGCGCCAAGGCCTGACCCGCACTCAGGCCACGGCCCGGGCCGCGCCCACCGCCTACCCTGGACGGACCAGGGCGTGTCCGGACCGAGCGAGTGGGTGAGCAGCGTGGACCTGACCGACGCGTACAGCACCGGCATCCTGAGCAAGGACATCCCCACCGAGCTCAGCCGGCTGCACGCCCTGGAGCGGCTGCTGGACCCGCCGGTGCGGGAGGTGCTGGCGGCCCTGCCGCTGCCCGCGGAGGCGCACTGCCTGGACATGGGCGCCGGCGCCGGCTCGATCGCCTACTGGCTGGCCGGGCACCGTCCGGCCGGCCGGGTCACCGCGGCCGACCTCGACCCGCGCTTCCTCGACCCCGACCGGGCCGGCAACCTGGACGTCGCCCGGGTCGACCTGACCCGCACGGAGTTCCCGCCGGCTGCCTTCGACCTGGTCCACACCCGGGCCCTGCTGGCCCACCTGCCCGGCCGCGACGAGCTGCTGCACCGCTCGGTCCGCTGGCTGCGCCCCGGCGGGCACCTGGTGGTCGGCGAGCTCTACCTGCTGCCGCTGGAGCAGACCGACCCGGTGCTGCGCCCCGGACTGGCGGTGCTCCAGGAGCTGTTCACCGCGCAGGGCACCGATGTGCACTGGGCGCGGCGGATCCCGGCGGTGCTCAAGTCGGGCGGCCTGCGGGACATCCAGGTGCGGCTGACCCCGCTCACCCTGGGGCTCGGGCAGCCGGCCGACGAGTTCTGGCAGCGGTCGCTGCGCCAGTACCTGCCGATCCTGCGCGAGCGCGGGCTGCGCACCGCGGACGAACTGGCGCAGCTGGAGCGGATGCTGGAGGACCGGGAGGCCACCGACCTGTGCTGGTTCTTCGTCACGGCGTGGGGGCGGCGCCCGCTGAGCTGAGCACCCCCGGCAACAACGCCGGTCAACCGGCCGCGGCGAGCAGCGTCTCGGCCGCCGCGGTGCGGGCGTAGAGCACCGAGCGGCCGACCCGGTGCGCGCTGACCAGGCCCGCCGCGCGCAGCGCCGTCAGCTGCTGGGAGACGCCGGGGGCCGAGCAGCCGGTGCGCCGGGCCAGCTCGGTGGTCGAGGCCGGGGTCGCCAGCTCCGCCAGCAGCAGCGTCCGGCCGCGGCCGAGCACGGCGGCGAGGGCCGCGGTCGGGGCGACGGGTCGCGGCTCCCACAGGGCGCCCAGACCGCGTGCGGCGTAGGCGATCTGCAGCGGTTCCGCGGGCAGTGCCCGGGTGAGCAGCTGGGCGGCGAACGCCGAGGGGATCAGCAGCAGACCGGTGCCGGCCTCGGCCCGGGGCAGCGAGCGGGTCCGGCCCTCCAGGCGCAGCGTGTTGGCGTCCCACCGCACCGTGGCGTGCAGGTCGTTGAAGACCTCGCGCACCCCGTGCTCGGCCACCTGCCGGGCCCGGTGGAAGACGTCGGCCTCCAGCACGGCGCGGATCCGGGCCCAGTACGGCGCCAGCGCCAGCTCCCAGTAGGTCTCGACCTCCTTGACCAGCCGGGGCAGGTGGGCCGCCGGGTCGGCGCGCAGCGCCCGCAGCCGGGGGCCGAGCCGGCCCTGCTCCGCCTCGACCCGGTCCAGGTCCCGGCGGACCAGCTCGGCCGGCACGGTCAGCAGCGCGGCGAACTCGGCCGCCGGAGTGGGCGCCGGCCCGACGGGGAGCGGGTTGACGAGGTCGGGGACGAAGCCGGCGGGCGGCACCGTCTCGGCCAGCCAGCCCCGGTCCAGCCCGGCCGCCGCGACCCGCGGGCGCACCTGCTCCAGCCAGCTGCGGTGGACCGGCGACGGCCGGCCGGAGCGGAGCAGCCGGAAGCTGGTGCCGACCTCCCACATCGGGGAGACGGCGAACCGGGTCTGGGCCAGGTCGTCGGCCGAGAAGGTCAGCTCGGAGCGGATGGTCCCTCCCGGAACGCGTGGACGGTCGGGGGCGGTCCCGGCCGGGCGGGGATGCAGCCGATCGACGATACAGCCCGGTCGAGGATGCAGCCCAGTCAAGGATGCAGCCCGGTCAAGGATTAAGGCCCCCCTTAATCAATGGCCGTCAGGGTAGCCCACCGAGATCATCCTCGGCATGCAGACCACCACCACGGACCGGCCGACCACCCACCCGACCGGCAGCACCGACCAGCGGCCCGCGGCGGCCGCCGGCAGCTGGCGGCTCGGCGACCTGACGGTCAACCGGATCGGCCTGGGCACCATGCGGCTGCCGCAGACCGGCGCCGCCTTCGACCACCTCGCCCCGCCCACCGACCGGGACCGCGACCAGGCCGTGGCGGTGCTGCGCCGGGCCGTCGAGCTGGGCGTGAACCACCTGGACACCGCGTCCTTCTACTTCTCCCCGCGCCGCTCGGCCAACGAGCTGATCAACCGCGCCCTCGCGCCCTACCCGGCGGACCTGGTGATCGCCACCAAGGTCGGCCCGTCCCGCCATCCCGACGGCTCCTGGCGCCCGCACGCCGGCCCGCACGAGCTGCGGGCGCTGGTCGAGGAGAACCTGCGCCAGCTCGGCCGCGACCACCTCGACCTGGTGAACCTGCGGATCGTCGGCACCGACTCGATCGCCGAGCGGTTCGCGGCGCTGGCCGAGCTGCGCACGGCGGGGCTGATCCGGCACCTGGGCCTGTCCAACGTGCACCCGCACCAGCTGGCCGAGGCGCTGCCGATCGCCCCGGTGGTCTGCGTGCAGAACCAGTACGGCATCGGCGTCGCCCCCGAGCACGACGGGTTCGTCCGGGACTGCGGGGCGCAGGGGATCGCCTTCGTGCCGTTCTACGCGATCGCGGCCCAGGGTCGGACCCGCGGCGCGGCCGGGGCGGAGCACCCCGAGCTCGTCGCCGTCGCCCGCCGGCACGGGGTGAGCTGCGCCCAGCTGCGGATCGCCTGGACCCTGCACCGCGGCCCGCACGTGCTGGCGATCCCCGGCACCGGCGACCCGGCGCACCTGGCGGAGAACGTCGCCGCCGGCGCCCTGCGGCTGTCGCCGGCCGAGCTCGCCGTCCTGGCGGAGGTGCACCAGCGGGGTGCCGCTGCCGAGGCGCCGAGCGAGGCGTCTGCGGGCGGCTGAGGTCGGCTGAGGTTTGCTCAGACCGCGATCGCGTGCACCGCCGCACCGCCCAGCCGGTCCGCCCGGGCGGTGATCAGCCGGCGCAGCCCCTGCTCGGTGGCCGGGTCGGCGGGGGTGACCACCATCAGGCGCTGGTCCGAGCCGTCCAGGGTGGCGAGCACGTCGTAGCGCACGCTCAGTTCGCCGACCAGCTGGTGGCGCACCCGCTTCTCGCCGTGGGCCCGCTCCTGCACCGTGTGGTCGTCCCACCAGCTGGCGAACTCGGCGCTGTGCTGCCGCAGTTCGTCGATCAGCGCGCCCAGCGGGCGGTCCGTGCGGTGGCGCGCCCGGTTGGCCCGCAGGTTGCCGACGATCTCCCGGGCCACCCGGGTCCAGTCGAGCTGCACCTCGCGGATGCCGGGGGTGCGGAAGAGCAGCCGGGCCACGTTGCCCGCGAGGCCGGTGCCGAACTCCTCGCCGAACAGCGCGGCGGCCGCGGCGTTGTGGGCCAGCACGTCGAGCCGGAAGTCCAGCACGTAGGCGGGCAGCAGCGGCAGCCCGTCCAGCAGGAGCTGCAACGACCGGCCGACCGGCGCCGGCAGGTGCGCGGCCACCGGGGCCTCGCCGCGGGCGATCAGGTGCAGGTGCGCGCGTTCGGCGGGCGACAGGCGCAGCGCCTGGGCCAGCGCGTCGAGCACCGCCGTGCCGGGGGTGCCGACCCGGCCCTGTTCGAGCCGGATGTACCAGTCGATGCTCACCGCGGCCAGCTGCGCCACCTCCTGGCGGCGCAGCCCGGGCGTGCGGCGCCGACCGGCGCCCGGCAGGCCGACCTCCTCGGGCTGCAGCCGGGCGCGCATCGCGCGCAGGAACTCCGCGAGATCGGTGTGGCGCTGTCCTGGTCGGTTCCCCATGCCGACCATGATCGGCAGCGCCGCGGGGCGGTGTCCAGCGCGCAGCCTGGCATCCCGCGTACCAGGATCCGGGGAGCCTTCCCGCCCGCCCGCCGTCCCGGAATGGTGATCCGCACACCCCGTCACCGGGTGCCGGCCACGCCCGGCACCGACGATCAGGAGGATCCCGTGCAGAAGTCCACCCGCACCGCCACCGCCCTGGGCGCCGCCGCGATCAGCGTGCTGGCGCTGGGCACCTCGGCCGCCACCGCCCACGGCGGCGGTCGCCCCGGCCGTCCGAGCTACGGCTACACCGCGGTCCGCAAGGGCGTTCCCGGCACCGCCGTGCGTTTCACGGTGACCAGCCCGCAGGTCCACGACGGCGGACGGTTCCCGGCCGACGCCTGGGCGGACGCGTTCGGCTGCTCCGGCGGCAACCAGCAGGTGCAGCTGGCCTGGCAGGGCGCTCCGGCGGCCACCCGCAGCTACGCGGTCACCATGTTCGACCCGGACGCGCCCACCGGTGCCGGCTTCTGGCACTGGCTGACCTGGGACATCCCGGCCGGCACCGACACCCTGGGCGGCACCCTGCCGGCCGGCGCGGTGGCCGGGACCGACGACGCCGGCGTGACCGGCTACCTGGGCCCCTGCCCGCCCGCCGGCGACCCGGCCCACCACTACCAGATCACCGTGTACGCGCTGGACGTGCCGAGCCTGGGCCTGCCCGCCGCCACACCCGCCACGGTGACGGCGTTCAGCATGAGCAGCCACATCATCGGCTACGCCCGGATGACGGTCACCGCGCAGCGCTGACCTCACGAATGACTACAACTGGCGTGAAGATGGCTGAAAATGACGCCAGCCAAGATGGATGAGCCGTTCTACCGTGGACACCCGATCTCCACCAAGCACCACACAAACGAAGGGAGTTGAGGGAGATGCCGAAGCTCGCCGAACGTCCCGCGGACGCCGTGGTCGAGGCCTGGCTCCGCGGCGCCGAGGGTGCCGACGGTTTCGCCAACCCGGCCGGCCCGCTCTACGTGGGCGGTTCCGCCGCGGAGGCCGCGCTGACCGATGCCAGCCGCGCCGTGTTCACCCACTGCAGTTCGTGCAGCGGTTCGACCGTCTACGCCTGTTGCTGAGGCCGTCCGCTCGAGCAGCTGACCTCGAGCGGCCGCCCGGGAGCAACGGCACCGGTCGAGGCTGACCGAAGGGCGGCGGCCCGTCCTCGGGGGCGGGCCGCCGCCCCCCGGCAGGTCGAACCGCCCCACCACCGAGCGCAGCCGAGAGGACGAGGTGCCCATGCAGCAGGAGCAGGCCGGGCCGGCCGCCCCGCGGGAGGACTGGTTCGCCGAGCCGACGCACGCGCTGGCGGCCCCGCTCTTCGCCGACCTGGAGAGCCGGGTCGCGCGGTGCACCGAACTGGCGCCCGCCGAACGGGGACTCGCCGCCGCCGCGCTCCGCGCCGACCTGTCGCGCTTCCTGCAACTGCGGCTGAACCGGGTCTTCCTGCTGGAGCTGAACGCCGCGGCCCGGGCCGGCGAGCTGACGGGCAGCGACCCCGAGCAGCGCTGGCGCAGCTTCGTCCGGCGCGCCACCGAGCCCGACTACCTGACCGGGCTGCCCCGCCGCTACCCCGTGCTGCCCGACCGGATCCGGGTGGCCGGGCAGCAGAAGATCGCCGCCGGGCTCGCCCTGCTGCACCGGCTCGGCCGCGACCGTGACGCGCTCGGCGCGCTGCTCGGCCGCCCGCCCGGTCCGCTGCGCGCCCTCGGCCTCGGCGCCGGCGACCAGCACCGCGGCGGCCACGCGGTGGCCCGGGTGGACTTCGAGGGCGGCACGGTGCTCTACAAGCCGCGCTCGCTGCGGGTGGACGCGGCCCTGGGCGGCTTCCTGGACCGGGTGCTGCCCGCCGGCCTGCCGGCGCCGATCCGCGTCCCGCCGGTGCTGCTGCGCACCGACGAGCACGGCGCCGGGTACGGGTGGGCCGCCCACGTGGCGCACCAGCACTGCCGCGGCACCGCCGAACTCGCCCTGTTCTACCGCAACCTGGGCCACTGGCTGGCCGTCATGCGGGTGCTCGGCGGCACCGACCTGCACGCCGAGAACCTGCTGGCGAGCGGCCCGGTACCGGTGGTGGTGGACGCCGAGACCATGTTCACCCCCGACCTGCCCGCCGCGCCCAGCGGGGTCGGCGAGGCGGTCGACCTGGCGGCCCGGATGGTGCGCGCCACCGTGCTGCGCACCGGCATCCTGCCGCTGCGCCTCGACGGCTACGTGCTGGCCGGCGTCGACCTGTCGGCCGCCGGCGGGCTGCCCGGGCAGCAGCCGCGGATCCCGACCCCGGTGATCGCCGACGGCGGCCGCGACACCGCGCGCCTGGAACTCGGCAGCACCGAGCTGCCACCCGCCCGCAACCACCCGAGCCCCGACCCGGCGCTGGCCGAGCACCGGCCGCAGGTGCTGGGCGGCTTCCAGGACCTCACCCGTCACCTGCAGGCGCTCGACGGCAAGGGCGAACTACGCGCCGCGCTGGCGGAGTTCGCCGACTGCGAGATCCGCTTCGTGCGCCGCCCCACCCAGTCCTACGTGGAGGTGGGCTGGATGCTCTGGCACCCGGCCTCGCTGCACGACGCCCCCGCCGCCCTGGCCCGGGCCCGCGACATCCTGACCCGCAACGCGCAGGCCAACCCGGCCGCCCCCGGGGAGCCCGAGCTGATCGAGCAGGAGATCGCCGACCTGCTGCGCGGAGACGTGCCGCTGTTCACCGCCCGGGTCGGCCCGGCCACCCTGGACGCGGCGCTGGCCGACTGGCGCACCGCCGAGTTCGAGCTGGAGGGCGAGGTGATCCGCGGCGCCCTGGTCGGCGCCTACCTCAACGAGCGGGCCGCGCTCGACGTGCGGGGGCCGGAGCACCAACCGCATCCGGCCACCGCCGCGCACGCCGGCCGGCTCGCCGAGCGCCGGCGCCGGCTGGCCACCGCGGCGGTCCGCCGGATCTGTGCCGCAGCGGTGCACGGCGCGGACGGCACGGTCACCTGGATCAGCCCCGCACTCACCGAACTCGGCTGGGTGATCCGCCCGTTGCCGGCCGACCTGTACAGCGGGCAGGGCGGCGTCGCGCTGGCCCTGGCCCAGTACCGGCAGGCGGTGCGGGCCGGCCTGGTCGAACCGGTGGCCGAGCTGGAACCGGTGCTGCGCGGCGCGCTGCGGGTGCTGGCCGGCACCGAGGACCTGTCGCCGGTCCGCCAGCTCGGCGGCTTCACCGGGCTGGCCTCGCAGCTGTGGACCTGGTCGGCGCTGCACGAACTGCTCGGCGAGGACTGGCTGCTGGCCCGCGCCCAGGCCCGCGCCGAGCTGCTGACCGCCGAGCGGATCGCCGCCGACCGCGACCTGGACGTGCTCGGCGGCGCGGCCGGCACCGTCGTCCCGCTGCTCGCGCTGGCCGCCGGCACCGGCCGGGAACGCCACCTGGCCACCGCCGCCGAGGCGGGCCGGCACCTGGAGCGCACCGCGCTGCTGGACGAGCGCGGCGCGCGCTGGTCCACCCCGCTCTTCCCGGCCGGGATCGGCGGCTTCGCGCACGGCGCCACCGGCGTGGGCTGGGCGCTGACCCGGCTGGCCCTCAGCCCGGCCGGCACCCCGGCCGAGCGCGATCGCTGGCGGCAACTGGCCCGGCACGCCTTCGACTTCGAGCACGCCCTGTACGACCCGCAGGCCCGCGCCTGGGCCGACCTGCGGCCGACCAGCGGCATCGACTTCGCCACCGCCTGGTGCCACGGCAGCACCGGCATCGGCCTGGCCGCCGCCGACCTCTACCGCCGCACCGGCGATCCGACCCACCTGGCCACCGCCCGCCGGGCCGGACCGGCGAGCCTGCGCGCGGGATACGGGTGGAGCCACACGCTCTGCCACGGCGACCTCGGCCTGTGCGAACTGCTCACCGCGGTCCGGGACTGCGAGCCCGAGCAGGCGCTCAGCCGGGGCCCGGCGGCCGCGCGGGCGGCCCGGGCCGAGGCCGAACTGCTCAGCGGCATCGAGGAGCACGGCGTGATCGGCGGCCTGGCCCGGGAGGCGTTCACCCCCGGGCTGCTGCCCGGCCTGTCCGGCGTGGTCCACGCACTGCTGCGGATGGAGCCCGGGCTGCGCCTGGCCTCCCCGCTGCTGCTCGGCCGGGCCGGGGAGTGAGCCGCCACCCGCCGGGCGGCGGCTCAGCTGCCCTCGAACCGGGCGCAACCACCCTCGCGTCGGGCTCAGCCGGCGTCGAGCAGCGCGTAGGCGCGGACCGGGAAGGTGCCCATCCGCGCCACCGCGACGGGCGCGGCGTGGAACGCGAAGCCCGCGTCGGGCAGCTGCTCCAGGCCGCGCAGGTGCTCCACGATCGGGATGTCGGCGGCCAGCAACCCGGTGTGCGCCGGGCGGGTGAGGTCGTCCGAGTCGTCGATGTTCAGCGAGTCGATGCCGACCAGCGCCGCACCCTGCTCCACCAGCCGGCGCACCGCGCCCTCGGTCAGGAAGGGGTGGTCGGCTCCGTACTCGGCGGTCCCGAAGTGCGCGTCCCAGCCGGTGTGCACCAGCACCGCGCGGCCCGCCACCGCCAGCCCGGCGAACGCCTCCGGCCCGATCCCGCGCGCCGCGCCGCGGGCCGCGGTGGCCCGGACCACCAGGCCGGGCAGGTCGACCAGCCGGGCGAGGTCGAAGTGCGCCAGGTCGGTGCCGCCTTCGAAGCGGTGGTACGGCACGTCGAGGTAGGTGCCGGTGTTCGCGACCATGCTGATCCGGTCGATCTGGAACTCGGTGCCGGGGGCGTAGCGGGCACGGGAGTCGGCCCGGGAGAGGTGGTCGACGATGTCCGGGCCGGGTACCCCGGGCAGGGTCGTCATGCCCTGCCGCACCACGTGCCCGAGTTCGACGACGGCGCGCCTGCCGATGCTCATCCTGGTCCTCCCGTTCGCGTTGCCGATCGGTCGGGGGCGGCGGCCGCCCCCGACGCGGGCACTCTAGGGCCTGTCGGGTCATCGGGCAGCTGCCGGTCCGATATCCGGACCGGCAGCCGAGGCACCGTCAGCCGGCCCGCGGGCGGCACCGATGGCGGGCCCGCAGGGGCCGGCGGTCCGGTCAGCCCGGCGGCAGACCGAGCGCGGTGCGGCTCTCGCCCACCAGCCGCAGCGAGCCGAGCACCACGATCAGGCCGCCGTGGCCCACCAGTTCGGCCGCGCGGCGCAGCGCGGCACCGGTGTCCGGGGCGGTGACGGCGGCCGCGCGCCGGCCCGGGGGCAGGTCCCGGTGCAGCGCCGCCGGATCGGCGGCGTCGGTCGCGCCGGTGCGGGTGAGGACCACCGGCCACTGCTCGGGCAGCGGGTCGAGCATCCCGGGCACGTCCTTGCCGCGCATCGCGGCGAAGACCACGGCGGTGGGACGGGCGTCCGGGGCCGGCCCGGTGCCGGCCAGCCGCGCGATCTCCGGTGCCACCGTGGCCATGCCCTGCGGGTTGGTGGCCCCGTCCAGCAGCACCCGGCCGCGCCAGTCGTCCAGCCGGGCGTCGGCGAGCAGTTCGAGCCGGCCCGGCCAGCGGGTGGCGGCCAGCGCGGGGCGCAGCGGCTCGTCCGCCGGAACCCGGCCGTGGCCGCGCTCGGCCAGCGCGGCCACCGCGCCGAGCGCGAGCGCCAGGTTGTGGTGCTGGTGGGCGCCGGGCAGCGGGCAGGGCAGCCCGCGGTGCTCGCCGAGCGGGGTCCGGACGTCGAGCAGGCCAGCGCCGCCGGCCTCGGCGGGGCGGGTGGTGTAGTGGATCTCCCGGTCCAGTTGCCAGACCGTCAGGCCGGTCCGCCCGGCCAGCACCCGGTCGACGGCCTCCTGCGCCTCCGGGTGCAGCCGTCCGAGCAGCACGTGCTCGCCGTCGCGCACCGCGCCGGCCTTGGCCTCGGCGATCCGGGCCAGCGAGTCGCCGAGCAGGTCGGTGTGGTCCAGCCCGACGCCGGTGATCACCTTCACGTCGAGGTCCAGGAACCGCACGGCCGCCCCGCGCCCGCCGATGCTCGCCTCGGCCACCACCCGGCTCACGCCGGCCCGCCGGAAGTGCACGGCCGCGACCAGCGCGCACATCGCGGAGGCGGACACCGGCAGCCCGTGCTGCTCGATCGCCTCGCGCACCTCGGTGTAGGCCGCGGTGTACTCGGCCCGGCTGACCGGCCGACCGTCGACCCGGATCCGCTCGCGCGGCTCCTGCAGGTGGGGGCTCGGAATGCTGCCCACCCGTGCCCCGGTCGCGGACAGGGCCGCGACCGCGAAGGCCGTGGTCGAGCCCTTGCCGTTGGTCCCCACCACCATCGCCCCGCGCAGCCCGTGCTCCGGCCCACCGAGCGCCGCCAGCAGTGCGGGCAGGTTGCGGCGGATCGCGAAGCGCTCCGCAGGCGGGATCCGGTACAGCCCGGCGAGGTGGTCCGCGCACTCCTGATAGTCCATGACGCGTCATGGTGTCACCCATCGCCACGGCCGGTGGCGGTACTGCCCGAACGGGTGAGGAGGGGCCCGCGTCGGTGGCCGGTACGCTATACGTCTAGACATCTAGATGTCTCGGCTTCCAGATGTCCCCGCCCAGGACCGGGGCCCGCTCCGCCCCCGTCCGCCCGACTCGCCCCGAAGGCCCGCCGTGTCCCTGCTCAACTTCCGTGACCCCGCCCCGACCGTGGACCCCTCGGGCACCCGACTGCGCCCGGGCACCCTGTTCCGCTCGGCCCAGCCCTTCCCGGCCGCCGACCAGGCGACCGTGGCGCTGCTGCGCGAGTCGGGCATCCGCACCGTGGTCGACCTGCGGGACCCCTCCGAGCAGTTGCCCGAGGACTGGGCGGCCGTGCTGGCCGCCGGGGTCGGCGTGGTCGCGGCACCGCTCAACCCGGCCGCGCCCGCCGTGTTCGACCGGCTCACCGCGATGCGGACCGACGCCGACCTCGGCACCTTCTACCTGGCCCTGGCCGAGGCCTCCCCGGCGGCGATCGCCGCGGCGGTGCGGGCCGCGGCCCACGACGGCCCGGTGCTGCTGCACTGCGCGGCCGGCAAGGACCGCACCGGCCTGCTGACCGCCCTGCTGCTCGACCTGCTCGGCGTGGCGCACGAGCGGATCGCCACCGACTACGCGGACACCGCCACCGCGCTGCCCGCGGTCTTCGCCGCCCTGGCCACCCGCCCGCACGCCGCCGCGCTGAACCGCGACCCCGCCGACGCCCCGGGCGGCTTCACCATCCCCGCCCCGCTGCTGCAGGCCCCGCCCGCGGCGATCCGCACCTTCCTCGACGGCATCGCCCGGCAGCACGGCGGCAGTGCGGCCTTCCTGCTGGCCTGCGGCGCCGGCCCGGCCGACCTGGCGGCCTTCCGGGCCAGGGCCACCCCGGCGGACTGAGCCGGATGAGTCACCCCGATCGGCCGGGCCCGGCCTTGACGACGACTCAGTGGGCGTAGGAGCCCAGGCCCACCACGCAGTAGAGCACCTCGGAGGAGTCGTTGCCGTTGACCGTGGTCGTCTCGGAGAAGGCGTACTGGGTCTGCGGGTTGCTCTGGCACTTGGTCATGTCGGTGTCGCCGACGAAGGAGTCGATCACCTTGTAGTGCGCGGCCGCCGAGGAGCAGGAGACCGCGTTCACCCCGGACACCTGCTGGGCGGTGCTGGAGTCGGGCAGGGTGCCGGACAGGCAGCTGCCGATCACAATGATCGCGTCGCCCGACCCACCGCCGGAGGACGAGGAGCCGGACGAGGAGCCGTGGCTGGTCCTGCTCACCGCGAAGGCGATGCACAGGCCGACCGCCACGGCTATCACGGCCAGTTGCGCCCCCAGCTTGTTGCCGGAGCGGCGGCCCTGACCCACGCCCGCCTGCTTCGACGGCGCCGGGTTGCTCACGATGACGGCCCGGATGCCCTCGCCGGTCAGCACCGGCGCCTTGTCGAGGATGCTGGACGCCACCATCACCCGGACCAGGAACGGCCCGTCCGGACCGTCCACCTGCAGCACGGTCCCGCCGCGCACGGGCGGGAAGAGCACCGTGACGGTGCGCTCGCCGCCACCGGGCACCCGGACGTCCCTGGTGGTGCCCGAGGCGGCCTCGGCCGGGGAGAACAGCGTGGTCGTTTCCAAGGGCATGGCGAATCTCCGTGGGTGCGTGGGTGGCTGGTGCTGCGCGCCGCCGGCGGACGGGACGGTCTGCGGGCGGGACAGTCTGCGGGCGGGACAATCTAGCGTCCCGCGCCACCGGTCGACCGCACGCGGGTCACCGCCTCCCGCATCCGCCCAGGCCACCACCCGGACCCCGTCGCCCCGCGCGGTCCGGCCGCGCGCCACCGCCCGCCCAGCCGCAGGGCCAGGCCGGTCCCGGCTCCCACCAGCAGCGCGTACGGCAACGCGACCTGGGTGGCCGTCAGGAAGGTGGCACCCAGCACCGCCCGTTCCGCGGGGCCCCGCCGCCAGGCCGCCCGGATCTCGTCCCGGCGACCGGTGATCAGCCGGACGCCGATCACCACCAGCAGGGCGCCGATCACCGGCAGCGGGATCAGCGCGATCGTGCCGCCGAGCCCGCCGAGCAGCAGCGCCAGCGCCAGCCCGGAGACCACGCCGGCCCAGCGGGTGCGCGCGCCGGCACCGACCGCCACCGCCGTGCGGGAGAGCGAGCCGCCCGCGGGCAGGGCGTGGCAGAACGCCCCGACCGCGTTGGCGGCCGCCTGGGCCAGCATGTCCCACCAGCGCCCCCGCCCGGTCGACTCCGCCGCTGCCGGCCCCGGCTCCACGCCCACCGCCTGGGCCAGCGCCACCAACGCCACCGAGCAGGCCCCGCCCACCAGCTGCGGCATCACCCGCCACGCGGGGGCGGTGAGCCCGGGCAGGCCGTGCGGCAGGCCGCCCAGCGAACCGGCCAGCGGCACGGCCACCCCCGCCAGGTGCACCACCACCGCACCGGCCAGCAGCGCGATCAGCACCGCCAGCGGCCGCAACCGCCGCACGGCGTGGGCCAGCGCCCAGACCAGTACGGTCAGCCCGGCCACCGCGGTCGCCGGCCCGGACCAGGCCCCGGGGTGGGCCAGCCAGACCGCCAACCGCACCAGCCGGTTGTGGTGGTGGGCCCGGAAGCCGGTGGCCTCGGCGACCGAACCGGCGACGATCTGCACCGCGATGCCGGCCGAGAAGGCGGTCATCGCCCCCGCGGAGAGGGTGCGCAGCAGCAGGTCCAACCGGAGCACCGCGAACGCCGCCATCGCGAGCGCGACCAGCAGGGTCAGCGCGGCCACGTTGCCGGGGTCCGCCGGATCCAGCCGGGCGTGGGCCAGCGCACCGCGCGAGGTCAGGGCGATCGCGCTGGTCAGCGTGGTGATCATCAGCGGGGTCCGGACCAGCAGCGAGCCCAGCACCGCCGGCCACACCCCGGTGCAGAGTCCGGCGCCGGGCGCGAAGCCGCCCATCGCCGCGTAGGCCATCCCCTCCGGCACGCTGAACAGCGCGACCACCAGGCCGGCCGCCCCGTCGGCACCCACCGCCGACCCGACCCGCCGCCACCGCGGAACCACCACCACGCACCTCCCGGCGCCCCGCGCGCCACGCGCGGACCGACGGCCCACCATCCCCCGCTCCCCCGGGCGCCGCCGCTGCCCCGGCCCGCCGACACCCGCCGGTTCGTCGATTCGAGCGAACCCGCCGAACACAACGGCGCGCCTCCCGACCCGCCGATCGGACCGACGTCCGGATCCGCCCGGCGCTGCCTGCGCCGCCCCGTCGTGCGGTGCTCCTATGCTGCCGAGGCATGCGATGCCGCCGCCCGGCCGCCCGCCGCGGCCCGCCCCCGCGCCCGCCCCTGGCGCTGCTGCTCGCCGCCACGGCCCTCGTCGCGTTCTGCGCGACCCCGGCCGCCGGCCACCCCCCGGCCACCACCGCCCTGCCGCTGCCCTCGCCGCCGCCGGGGCCCGATCCGTTCCCGGCCAGGTTCAGCGCGCCCTACGTGGAGAGCTGGGGCCCGCCCGACGTGCTGCAGGCAGCCCGGCAGGCGACCGGGCTGGCGTACTTCACCATCGGCTTCGTGGTCGACGACGGCAGCTGCGCCCCCGAGTTCGGCGGCGACGTCCCGCTCACCGCGCCCGCCTGGACGGCCGCCATCGCCGAGCTGCGGGCGCACGGCGGCGACGTCATCGCCTCGCTCGGCGGCGGGGGCGGCCGGGAGCCGGCGCTGTCCTGCCGCTCGTCGGACGCCCTCACCGCCGCCTACCGCCGCGTGGTCGACACCCTGGGCCTGCGGCGGCTGGACTTCGACGTCGAGGGCAAGGCCCTGCAGGACTCCCGGAGCATCGACCTGCGCAACGCGGCGCTCGCCGAGCTCCAGCACGAGTACGCCGCGCTCGGCCGGCCGCTGGCCGTGCAGTACACGCTGCCCTCGAACCCCTGGGGCCTGTCCGACGACGGCCTGCGGCTGCTGCGGAACGCCCGCGCGCACGGCGTCGCGGTCGACCTGGTCAACGCCATGACCATGGACTACGGGCCGGACCTGGCGATGGGCGACGCCGCGGTCCGGGCCGCCGGCGACCTGGAGCAGCAACTGGCCGTGATCTGGCCGGAGCGGACCGACGCGCAGCTCTGGGCGATGACGGGCAACACCCCGATGATCGGGACCAACGACGCGGTCAACGAGGTCTTCACCGAGCAGGACGCCCGGCAACTGGCGGCGTTCGCCGACGAGAAGGGGATCCGGCTGCTCTCGTACTGGTCGCTGGGCCGCGACCACCCGTGCGCCACCGGCGAGAAGTCGCCGACCACCTGCACGGGCGTGTCCCAGCAGCCGTGGGCGTTCACCCGGATCCTCGGCCGGCAGCAGCCGTCCTGATCGACCGTCAGGGCGTCACCCGCCCCCGCCACCCGTGCGGGTGAGCGCCGGCGGCCGCCCGCGTGGCCCGGTGCCGCGCGGCGTGCCGAGCGCTAGAACGGTGGGATGCCTCGTACCCCGACCGCCCTCACGCTGACCGCCGCGCTCGGCCTGGGCCTGGCCGCCCCCGCCCTCGCCGTGCCGCCGGCACCCGATCGCGCCACCCTGTTGCAGCGGCAGTTCACCGCGGCGGCCGCCGAGTTCGGGGTGCCGGAGCGCCTGCTGCTCGCGCTCTCCTACCAGGAGACCCGCTGGGAGTCGCACGGGGGCGAGCCGAGCACCACCGGCAACTACGGCGTCCTGGGCCTCACCGAGGCGAGCGTCCCGGACGTGCACTCGCTGGACGACGCGGCCGGCCTGATCCACCGGGCGCCGGCGGAGCTGCGGGCGGACAGCGCGGCGAACCTGCGCGGCGGGGCGGCCCTGCTGACGGAGTACCAGCGGGCCGCCGGGGCACCGGTCTCCACCGATCCGAGCGACTGGTACCCGGCCGTGGTCGCCTTCGGCCGGGCCGGTGCGAGCGACCCGGGGGCCGAGGCGGCCGGCCGGGTCTTCGCCGACCGGGTGTTCCGCACGCTGCGGCTCGGTGCCGCCCGCACCACGCCCGAGGGGCAGCGGGTGGTGCTGCCCGCCGACCCCGGGCTGCGGGTGCCCGCGCCGGCCGCCCGGTCCCACGGCGCCCCGAGCCCGGACTGGGCGGCGGAGTGCCCGAGCGACCTGGGCTGTGACGTGACGCCGGCCGCCTACGCGCTGACCGACCCCAAGGACCCGACCTCGTTCGGCAACTACAGCAAGGCCGCCCGGCCGCAGGACGGCCAGCGGATCGAGTACATCGTGATCCACGACACCGAGTCCGACTACCAGGGCGCGATCGCCTCCTTCCAGAACCCGAACGAGCAGGCCACCGCGCACTACCTGGTCCGGTCCCGCGACGGCCACGTCACCCAGCTCGTGCGCACCGCGGACGTCGCCTGGCACGCCGGCAACAAGACGGTCAACATGCACAGCATCGGCATCGAGCACGAGGGCTACGCCTTCCCGAAGAGCCAACCGACCTGGTACTCCGAGCAGTTGTACGAGTCCTCGGCGGAGCTGGTGCGCTACCTGGCGGACCGGTTCGAGGTGCCGCTGGACCGCCAGCACATCATCGGCCACGACGACGTCCCGGGACCCACCCAGCACGAGGTGGCGAGCATGCACTGGGACCCGGGCACCTTCTGGGACTGGGCGCACTACCTGGAGCTGCTCGGCGCCCCGCTGGACCCGGGCACCGACCAACCGCCGGTCCCCGGCGGCACGGTCACCATCGCGCCGCCCTTCGACGGCAGCAACGAGCCGCCGGTGAACGACATGGCGGCGCGCCCGGAGAACTTCGTCTACCTGCGCACCGCCCCGGCCGCCGACGCACCGCTGATCGCCGGTGCCGGCCAGGACGCCTCGGACTGGCACGACAAGGCGGTGACCGGCGCCCGCTACGTGGTCGCCGAGGAGCGCGACGACTGGACGGCGATCTGGTACGGCGGCCAGAAGTGCTGGTTCTTCAACCCCGGCGGGCACACCGCCCGCACCGACCGCGACCCGGGGCTGCTGCTGACGCCCCGTCCGGGACTCGTCTCGATCCCGGTGTACGGCCGCGCCTACCCCGAGGCCGCCGCGTACCGGCCCTACCCGGGGATCGCCAACCCGCCGGCCGTGGTCGCCCTGGACGCCACCATCGCGGCCGGGCAGGCCTACCCGGCCGCGGCGACCACGCCGGAGCCGGGCCAGTTCTACTACGACCAGAACATCAACGGCGACGCGCCCGACGACCGCACCCTGGTGGTCGGCAAGGAGACCTACTACCCGATCCGGTTCAACCACCGGCTGGCCTTCGTCAAGGCCTCCGACGTGCAACAAGCCGGCTGACCTGCAAGAAGCCGGCTGACGTGCAACAGGTCGGCCGACGGGCCGCGGGTCCGCCGGCCGGCCCGGGTGCCGGGGTTAGACTCGGCCAATGATCTTCATCGTGGTCAAGTTCCCGGTCCGGCCCGAGCACACCGACAGCTGGCTCTCCCGGGTCGAGGAGTTCACCCGGGCGACCCGGGCCGAGCCGGGCAACCTCTGGTTCGAGTGGTCGCGCAGCGTCGAGGAACCCGACACCTTCGTCCTGGTCGAGGCGTTCCAGGACGGCGCCGGCGAGGCGCACGTGAACTCGGACCACTTCCGGGCCGCGATGGAGACCATGCGGCCGCTGGTCCAGCGGGCCCCGCAGGTGGTGAGCACCACCATCGAGGGCGCCACCGGCTGGAGCAGGCTGGGCGAGCTGGGCCTGGACTGACCCGGCCCGCCCGGCCAGGTCCGTCAGTACGCGCTGTCGTAGGTGTAGTAGCGGGTGTGGTCGAGCAGATCGGCCGGGGTGACGTCGTTCCACGGCTTCATCGGCTGGTGCAGCGCGACCACGTCCTGGGTCGGGTCGGTGGGCAGGTAGCCCTGGTCGGGGTGGCGGGCCTGCCAGCCGGCCCAGAGCCGGTCGATGAAGCAGTGGTGCAGCCAGAAGACCGGGTCGTTGGGCGACATGCCGCTGCTCATCTGGCCGCCGATCCAGACGTGCACCCGGTTGTGCAGGTTGGGGCCGACCCAGCCCTCCACGTTGTTGCGGAAGCCGTCGGAGGTGCTGTTGAAGGGGGCGGCGTCGTAGGGGGTCAGGCCCAGCACCGTGTCGACGTCGGCCTTGCTGGGCAGGTCACCGCCGGCGGCGCCGAGCGCCCGGGCCAGGTAGGTGCGGCTGTCCGGCGCCACGGTGAGGGTCCAGTTGCCGGTGGCGAAGGCGAACGGTCCGGTGGTCACCTGGCCGTCGCTGCTGCGGCCGTCGCCGCCCAGCAGGTCCGGGCCCCAGAGCGAGGCGTCCGGGGTGCGGTCCGCGGTCCAGTCCCAGTAGGGCAGGGTCACGGAGGCGTCGACCGCCTGCAGCGCCTGTTCGAACTGGAGCAGGAAGCGGCGGTGCCAGGGCAGGAAGGACGGCGAGCGGTGGCCGGTCCGTTCGCTGGTGTCGGTGTCGCTCATGATGAACGAGTTGTGGGTGCTGACGAAGGTGTCGTAGCCGCCCTGCTGCTTGAGCGTCAGCAGGGCGTTGACGAAGGCGCGCTTCTCGCTCGCGGTCAGGGTCGCCTGGTTCTTGCGGACTGCCATGGTCGGGTACTCCTGGGTGGTCGGGTCGGCGGGCGGGCTCAGGCGGCGGCGAGCGGGGTCAGCTGGGCGCCGTACAGGGCGTTGACCGCGGCCCGGGCGATGGCGCGGGGTGTGCGGAAGGTCTGGTAGTGGTTGATCACGCTGATCCAGGTGCCGTCCGCGTTGCGCATCAGGTGCAGCTCGCGGCCGTCGATCAGCACCATGTAGCCGGCGCCGTGCCGGCCACCGCCGGCCATCGGCATCCCCTGGATCCGACGGCCCCGGAAGACCTCGTCGAAGGTGTCCTCGGCCCCCGGGTCGGCGGCGGCCGCGGGCCGGGCGCCCGGCCCGGTCAGGCTCAGCACGGCGGCACCGGCCGCGGCGGTGACCGCGACGGCGGCCCCCTGCAGCATCCGGCGGCGGGTGAGGTCGGTGGTGGTGGGTGTGGAGTCGGACATGGCTGTGCCCCCCGGCAGATGAAAGGAAGATGAACGCGAGGTCCTCGGATCCGGACCGCCGGCACCGCATGGCGTGCCGCCAACTGGCCTGCCCCCCAGGCCCTTTGAACCCCCGTAGGCGAATCTGAGAGATGTTCGGTCCGCCTGTGCTCATTCCTATCAGGCAGACGCAAAATCTCGACATATGTGTTCGCTCGGCGATGTCCGAGTGCCGGATTCCGGACAATCGGTGACGCCTGGTCGATCACCTGTACGACGTGAGAGCTTCGGCCGCGAGCCGTTTCCACCCGACCGTCCCGAAAATCCTTCGTTCACGGAGCCATTTCGCCGCAAGCCGTGCGGTCTTGACGCGTCCCTTGTGACCGGCCTTACACCGGGAGGATGGCGTGATGCCATGGCCTCCGGCGCGGCGGGGGGCGAGTGAGCCGCCCGGTTCGGATACGGCAGGATGAGCCCGGCCGGTCGAACGAGGGCGGGCAAAGCACGGGTATGGGAGTGGTGAAGGTGAGTCGGATGGCGGCCGAGGGCTGCTGGGTGGTCGCGGGGCTGGGAAATCCGGGGCCCTGGTTCGCGGGGACCCGGCACAACGCCGGCTACCTGTTGGTCGACCGGCTCGCCGAGCGGCACGGGGCCCGGTTCCGGCTGCGCGGGCTGCGCAACCGGGTGGCGGAGATCGAGCTGGCCGGGCGCCGGGTGGTGCTGGTGAAGCCGCGGTGGTGGTCGATCAACCTGTCGGGCGGACCGGTCGCCGGGGCGCTGCGGGCGCACCAGGTGCCGGCCGAGCGGCTGGTGGTGGTGCAGGACGACCTGGACTTCGCCTTCGGCGAGCTGCGGCTCAAACGCGGCGGCGGCCCGGGCGGGCACAACGGCGTCCGCTCGGTCGGCGAGGTGCTGGGGACCCGGGACTTCACCCGACTGCGGGTCGGGATCGGCCGACCGCCCAAGGGGCAGACGGTCGGCCGGTTCGTGCTCGGCAGGTTCTCGACGGAGGAGCAGGCGACGCTGCCCGCGCTGCTGGACCGTGGCGCCGACGCCGTCGAGGCGCTGGTCCTGCGCGGCCTCAACCGGGCGCAGAGCGAACTGCACTCGGCGGCGCTTACCTGACGGTCAGTCGACCGTGCGAGTTCCGTGACGTTCCGTCATCGGCGGCCTCAACGGCCCTGCAACGCCTTGACGTTGTCGCCGAAGGTCCAGCCCTGGGAGCCGTCCCAGTTGATCGACCAGTCCATCAGGCCCTTCAGTCGCCCCTGGTAGCCGTTCCACGCCTGGGCGACCTGATCCGTCGTCAGATATCCGCCCCCGGCGCCGGGCTGGGCCGGCAGTCCGGGCACCTGCTCGTCGTAGGGCACCCGGATCGTGGTGCCCTGCACGGTCAGGCCCTGGTCGAGGCAGTCGGTCTGGGCGGTGAAGCCCTGCACGGTGCCGGCCTCGTAGGAGTCGCCCGAGCAGCCGTACATGCTGCCGTTGTAGTACTGCATGTCGAGCCACCACAGCTGCCCGTCGTCCGCGTACTTCTTGACGATCGGCAGGTAGGCGCCCCAGATGGAGCCGTAGGTCACGCTGCCGCCGGTGACGTAGGCGGTCTCCGGCGCCATGGTCAGGCCGAAGCCGGGCGGCATCTGGGCCAGCACCCCGTCGATGATCCGCTCCAGGTTGGCCTGCGAGGTGGACAGCTGGGTGATGTCGCCGCTTCCCACCAGACCGGTCTCGATATCGATGTCGATCCCGTCGAAGTCGTTCGCCTTGAGGATCGGCACCAGGGTCTGCACCACCCGGTCGGCGACGGCGCCGGAGCTGAGGTCGATGCCCGCGTTCGCGCCACCGAGCGAGAGCAGCACCGTCTCGCCGGCCGCCTTCGCCTGGCAGATCTCGGCCGGGGTGGGCACCTGCACGCCGGTGTCCATGCCGTTCTGCCACTCCACCGTGCCGTCGGAGTCGATCACCGGGAAGGCGGCGTCGAGCACGTTGTAGCCGTTGGCCTGGATCCGGCCGTCGGTGATCGGGATCCAGCCCAGGCCCGGGTGGACGCCGTTGGCGGCGCCGTCCCAGTTCTCCCAGTACCCCTGGAGCACGCTGCCGGCGGGCTTCGGGGAGAGCGGGCAGCCGGCGTCGGCGGGGGCGCTCGCGGCCGCGCGGGTGCCGGCGGCTGCGGCCGGCAGCGGCAGGGCGGCGGTCAGGGCGAGGGCGGCGGCGCCGGACAGGGCGGCGAGCAGGCGTGCGGGACGGCCGGACATACGGGTTCCCTCGGGGCGTGGGGGGCGTGGGGGGCGTGGGGGCGCTCGTACCGTGCTGTCCGAGGATCGTAGGAGCGGGCCGCCGAGGCGTCAATAGGTCTAAACCACTGGCCGGTTGGCGGAGTCGGCCGCCCCGCCTCGCTGTACGGGCCGCTCCGGTGCCCGCCGGGTGACGGCCAGCAGCGCCATGTCGTCGTCCCGCGGGCCGCCGGTCCACCGCTCCACGTCCGCGACCACCGCCGCCAGCAGTGCGCCCGGGCCACCCTCCCGGGCCGGGCCGCGGTACCAGAGCGCAGGCAACCGCGGCTCCGGGTCGTAGAAGACGCCGGCCCGGTTGCGTGCCTCGGTCACCCCGTCGGTGATCAGCAGCAGGGTGTCACCCGGGCCGAACGGCCAGCTGTCCGGGGTCGGGCGCGGCACGCCCAGCCCGCCCATGCCCAGCGGCAGCCCGGGGTCGCTGGCATCCAGCCGGCGCGGTCCGGGGCCGGCGGCGGGCAGCAGGTAGGGCGCCGGGTGACCGCAGTCCAGCAGCCGCAGCACCTCGCCGTCGGGCGCGAACTCGCCGAGCAGCGCGGTGATGAACCCCTCCAGTCGCAGCTCCTCCTCGCTGCCGGCGACCTCGCGGGCCAGCGTGTGCTCGACCGCGTCGGCCAGCGCCACCAGGTCCGGGGCCCGCTCGGCCGCCTCCCGGAAGGCACCGAGCAGCACCGAGACGGCCGTCACCGCCCGCAGGCCCTTCCCGCGGACGTCCGCGATCAGCAGCCGCACGCCGTACGGCGAGTCCTGCACCGCGTAGGCGTCCCCGCCGATCAGCGCCTCCGCGTGCGCCGCGTGGTAACTGGTGGCCACCGCCAGCGGCCCCACCTCGGCCGGCGGAGCGGGCAGCACCGCCAGCTGGGCCGCCCGGGCCACCGACCGCACGGTGCGCAGCCGCCGTCCGTGCCGGGCGATGACCCGGTTCACCCAGAGGCCGATCAGGGCGGCGAAGACCGTGTTGGCCAGTTCCAGGTAGCCGGCCTCGTGGCCGAAGGAGCCGTCGTGCACGGTGAGCAGCAGCACTCCGGTGATCACGGCGAGGCCGACGGCCAGCACCTCGGCGACGGAGAGCAGCGCACCCGCGGTGACGGCGGCGGCGGCGAGCATCGGGTCGCCGTAGTAGTCGGCGGGCGTCAGGTAGTCCCAGACCAGTCCGCCGGCGATCAGCACCCAGGGAACCAGCCGCAGGTAGCGGGGTGGGCGGACGGGCTGGGACACCATGGCGGACCTCGGATCCCATGCGGGGGCGGTGGCGCGGGTACCGGACGAGGTGGTTCCGATTTTATCGGCGGCGCGGGGCCGGCGGCGGTCGAGCGGGCCCCGGCCCCCCGGTCCCGGCCCTCGCCGCCAGGCCCGGCCCCGGCCCGGGCCCCGGCCGCTGGGGCTACGCCGTCCCGGACCGCCCGCGCTCCCGGCACCGGCGCAGTTCGGCCAGCGCGTCCGCGGCGGCACCGCGCACCTCGGGGTGGGGGTGCTCCAGGAACCGCTCGACGGTCGGCAGCGCCGCCTGGTCGTACGTGAAGCCGAGGACGACCAGCACGTAGCTCAGCAGCTCCGGCTCGAAGCCGTCCACGCCGACGGCGAGCGGCTGCACCAGCCGGTAGGGCAGCCGGTAGTAGGTGGCGGCCGTGCAGACGGCGTGCAGGGCCGACTCCAGCTCCCACCCGCCCTCGTCGTCGCAGAGCGCGACCTGCACGAGGCGCTCGACCACCCGCTCGGCGTCCTGCTGCGCCAGGCTGCGCCGCTCCAGGACGTCGCCGATCGCGTCGAGGCAGAAGTGGCGGGCGGGCGAGGCCGGGTCGTCGAACCGCTGCCAGGCCGATGCGATCATCGCCGTCACAGCCTGGTACCCGTCCACGGGCCGAGCATAGGAGACGGTCGCCGGTCGAGCTCCGGGATTTCCCGGACGCCCCTGATGGCCCCACCCCGCGCGGGGTGGGGCCACCGGGGCACCTGGGCAGCCGGGCTACCGGGCTACCGGGCTACCGAGAGCCGGTTCCCGCCGGTGCCGGGGCGTAGCCCGCCGGGCGGGCGGTGAAGGTGCCCCGGCCCTGGGTGCGGCTGCGCAGCGCGCCCGCGTAGCCGAACAGCTCGGCCAGCGGCACAGTCGCCGTCACCTCGGCGGTGCCGGCCCGCCCGGTCTGCCCGGAGATCCGGCCGCGCCGGGCCGCCAGGTCGCCGAGCACCCCGCCGACCGCCTCCTCCGGCACGGTGACGGCGACCTCGGCCACCGGCTCCAGCAGGATCACCGCGGCGGTCCGCAGCGCCTCCCGGAGCGCGAACCGGCCCGCGGTGCGGAAGGCCAGCTCCGAGGAGTCCTTCGGGTGGGTCATCCCGTCGGTCAGGGTGACCCGCACGCCGGTCACCCGGTGCCCGCCGAGCGGACCCTCGACCAGCGCGTCCCGGCAGCCGGCCGCGACCGCCCGGACGAACTCCTGCGGCACCCGGCCGCCGGTCACGGTGGACCGGAAGTCCAGCTCCACCGCCCCGGTCCAGCCGACCTCGGCGGCCCCCGGCAGCGGAGCCACGTCGATCACCAGGTGGGCGAACTGCCCGGCCCCGCCGTCCTGCTTGGCGTGCCGGTACACCAGCCCGGACACCGCGCGGGACGGCGTCTCCCGGTGGGCCACCTGCGGCCGGCCGACCGAGACCGCCAGCCCGTGGTCGCGGCGGATCTTCTCCGCCGAGACCTCCAGGTGCAGCTCGCCCATGCCGGAGAGCACGGTCTGCCCGGTCTCCGGGTCGGTGCGCACCTGCAGCGAGGGGTCCTCCTCGACCAGCCGGGCCAGCGCCACCGCCAGCCGCTCGGTGTCGGTGGCCCGCACCGCCTCCACCGCCACCGAGACCACCGGTTCCGCCACCGTGGGCGGCTCCAGCAGCAGCGGGGCGCCGGGCGCGCTGAGCGTGGCACCGGCCCGGGCGGCCTTCGGCCCCACCAGCGCGACGATGTCCCCGGCCACCGCCCGGTCCAGCTCGAAGTGCCGGTCGGCCTGCACCCGCAGGATCCGGGCCACCCGCTCGGTGCGCCCGGCCGCCACGTCCAGCAGGCCCTCCCCCTTGCGCAGCGTGCCCGAGTAGACCCGCACGAAGGTGAGCCGCCCGGTGGCGGCCGCGTGCACCTTGAAGACCAGCCCGGCGAACGGCTCGGCGGGGTCGGCCGCCCGCTCCGGCACCGTGCCGTCCGGGTCCGCCGCGCCGCGCACCGGCGGCACGTCGAGCGGGGACGGCAGGTAGGCGACCGCCGCGTCCAGCAGCGGTTCGATCCCGCGGTTGCGGTAGGCGGAGCCGCAGAGCACCACCACGCCCGCCCCGCTGCGGGTGATCTCGCGCAGCGCCGCGACCAGGGTGGCCTCGGTGAGCTCGCCGGTGGCGCAGTACTCCTCCAGGGCCGCCGGGTCGAGCTCCGCCACGCTCTCCACCAGCAGCCGGCGACGGGCCAGCGCCGCCTCCCGCAGCTGGTCGGGGACCTCCCCTTCGCGCAGCTCGAGCCGCCCGTCGGCCCAGACCAGCGACCGCATCCGGACCAGGTCCACCACGCCGGTGAAACCGTCCTCGGCACCGATCGGCAGTTGCACCACCAGCGGCACGGTGTGCAGCCGGGTCCGGATGGAGTCGACCGCCGCGTCGAGGTCGGCGCCGGCGCGGTCCAGCTTGTTGACGAAGGCCAGCCGCGGCACGCCGTACCGGTCGGCCTGGCGCCACACCGACTCGCTCTGCGGCTCCACCCCGGCCACCGCGTCGAAGACCGCGACGGCGCCGTCCAGCACCCGCAGCGAGCGTTCGACCTCGTCGGCGAAGTCGACGTGCCCCGGCGTGTCGATCAGGTTGATCCGGTGCCCCGCCCAGTCGCAGCTGACCGCGGCGGCGAAGATGGTGATCCCGCGTTCGCGTTCCTGCGGGTCGAAGTCGGTGACGGTGGTGCCGTCGTGGACCTCGCCGCGCTTGTGGGTGCCGCCGGTCAGGAAGAGGATCCGCTCGGTGACGGTGGTCTTGCCGGCGTCCACGTGCGCGAGGATGCCGAGGTTGCGCACGGCGGTCAGGGGGGCGAGCTGGGCGGTGGTCGGAAGCTGGGTACGCATGGCCGTCTGGGCCTTTCGGGGTGTCCGGCGGCGCCGGGTCGATCGTCGACTGGGCGCGCGATTTCCCCGGGCGGGCCCTGCCCCGGCAGCCGGCGGTCGGCCGCCCGGCCCGGGGCACGCCGGTGGGGCGTGCCGGGGCGGGACGGGCGACGGTCGGCGGCTGCAGCCGGTGGGGTCAGGCGGTCGCCAGGGGCGTCCGGTGCCGGCCGCGCAGCGGGCACCGGAGCAGGGAAGACACCAGGATCACCTCGGACCGGGAGGTGGGGAGGACGACGACAGCGGTACGGTCACGCATGGCCGGTCTCCCCCTTCTGGTCACGGTTCTCGGCAGGCGCACCGGCAACTACGGCGGCCGGCACGCGATCTGAGGCGAGCTTAGGCAGGGCGGCGCGGCGGGGGAAGCGAATTTCCCGGGCATCCGGGTGGACCCGGTGTGCCACTGGACCCGGTGTCCCGATGGACCGGGCAGCGGGTGTCCTGCCCAAGGGGTCCCCTAACCGGCCCGGGCCGGTCAGTCGCGGACCCGGGCCTGCACCGTGGACTGCACCGCAGGACGTGCCGCGGGACGGGCCGCGCCGCCGTCCGCACCCAGGCCGGCGAGCAGGCGCAGCCCGTCCTCGGCGGGGCTGCCGGGGGCCGCGGAGAGCACCACCAGCTCCCTGCCCGACTCGTCGGGCAGCGCGAAGTTCTCCTGGTGCAGTTCCAGCGCTCCGACCAGCGGGTGCCGGTACACCTTGCGTCCATGGGTGCGGGCCCGCACGTCCGCGCGGGCCCAGAGGCGGCGGAAGCGTTCGCTGCCCATCGCCAACTCGCCGATCAGCGAGGCCAGTCGGGGGTCGTCGGGGTACTTGCCGGCGGACAGGCGCAGGTGCCCGACCACGTCGAGGGTGCACTTCTCCCACTCCGCGTAAAGACCGTCCTCGGTCTCCCCGAGGAAGATGTGCCGGGCGGTGTTCAGGCCCGGCAGCGGCCGGCCGTAGAGGAGACCGGCGAGGCGGTTCCCGGCGAGCACGTCCAGGCGGTGGTCCACGATCAGCGCGGGTGCACCGACGACCAGGTCGAGCAGGCGCAGCAGTTCCGGCCGGATCCGGCCGCCGGGCGCCTTCACCGGGCGGCGGCACTGCCGGCCGAGCCGGTAGAGGTGCCCGCGTTCGGTCTCGTCGAGGCCGAGGACGCGGGCGAGCGCGTCGATGACCTGCTCGGAGGGCTGGGTCGCGCGGCCCTGCTCCAGGCGTACGTAGTAGTCGACGCTGACGCCGGACAGGTGCGCGACCTCTTCGCGGCGCAACCCCTCGACCCGGCGGCGGCTGTCGACGGGGATGCCGACGGCCGCCGGGTCGACCCGGGAGCGACGGGTCCGGAGGAAGCCCGCAAGATCGTCCATGCCCCCAGTATGACCTCGGACGACGCCCGCGAAGGTGGCCCTGCCGGTACCAGGAAGTCCGGTCCGACGGAAGTCGCGCCCCTGAACGCCGGGCAGCGCGGCACCGAGGATCGAGGCAGTCGAAGGCACCCGATCCGAAGGAACTCCCGTGAAGACACTGATCGTCCACGCCCACCCGGAGCCGAAGTCGCTCAACAGCTCGCTGAAGGACCTCGCGGTGTCCACGCTGGAGGGCGCCGGGCACCAGGTGCGGGTGAGCGACCTGTACGCGATGAACTGGAAGGCGGTCGTGGACGCCGCGGACTACGGCCCCGACGCCTCGAGTCCGCTGCGGGTCGCCCGGGACTCGGGCCGGGCCTTCGAGGCCGGCACGCTCACCCCCGACGTCCGCGCCGAGCAGCAGAAGCTGCTCTGGGCCGACACGGTCATCCTCCAGTTCCCGCTGTGGTGGTACGCGATGCCCGCGATCCTCAAGGGCTGGGTGGACCGGGTGTTCACCCACCACTTCGGGTACGGCGTCGGCGAGCACAGCGACACCAGGTACGGCGAGCGCTACGGCGAGGGCACCCTGGCGGGCCGGCGGGCCCTGCTGTCGGTAACCGCCGGCGGCCCGGCGGCGCACTACGCCGCTCGCGGGATCAACGGCCCGATCGACGACCTGCTGTTCCCGATCCACCACGGGATCCTCTACTACCCGGGGCTCGAGGTGCTGCCGCCGTTCGTGCTGTACGGCACCGACAGGATGACCGAGGACGACTACCCGGCCGTCGCCGAGGCCTGGCAGCAGCGGCTGCTCACCCTGGAGTCGACCGAGCCGATCGCGTTCCGGCGGCAGAACTTCGGTGACTACGAGATTCCGTCGCTGCACCTGAAGGAGGGTCTGGAGCCCGCGGGCCGCACGGGCTTCGGGCTGCACCTGCTCGGCTGACCGGCAGGGCTTAGCGGACGGCCCGACCGACGGCGGCCGACCGGACGGGCTGTCCGCTGTTCGGGGGAAAGGGGCGGGGCGGCTGCGACCCGCCGGGTGTCGAGGGCCGGGAGCCGAGCGGGACCAGGTGTTGACTTTCTCCACCTCCTGAAGGAAGGGGTTACCCTCAGCCTCACGGCTGAGCCGCTGCGCGTGCGCGCTGCGGTGGGACGACTTCCTGCTTCACCGACGACCGCCCGCCCGGAGTGCTCCGTTGAGGTCTTACACCGTCTCCACAGGCCGACACCGCCAGTCCGGCGGCCAGGATGTTGCGTGCCGCATTCACGTCCCGATCGTGGGTCGCGCCGCAGTCGCACGTCCACTCGCGGATGTTGAGGGGCAGCTTGGCGCGGATGGCTCCGCAGGCCGAGCACAGCTTGGAACTAGGGAACCACCGGTCGATGGTGATCAGCTCGCGGCCGTACCAGGCACATTTGTATTCCAGCATGGACCGCAGCTCGCTCCAGCTCGCGTCGCTGACCGCGCGGGCCAGCTTCTTGTTCTTGAGCAGGTTGCGGACCGTCAGATCCTCGATCACGACCGTTTGATTTTCACGGACGAGTCGGGTGGTGAGCTTGTGCAGGAAGTCCCTGCGCCGGTCGGCGATCCTCACGTGAACGCGAGCAATCTTTCTACGGGCCTTCTCCCGGTTGTTGCTGCCCTCGGCCTTGCGGGCGTGTTCCCGCTGGGCCTTGGCCAGGCGTTCGCGGTCGGCACGCTCGTACTTCGGGTTGGCGATCTTCTCCCCGGTGGAGAGCGCCACCAGACTGGTGATCCCGGCGTCGAGGCCCACCGCCGCATGCACAGGTGCAGGCATGACCGGCCGGTCCTCGCACAACAGGGAGACGAACCAGCGGCCCGCGCCATCCTGCGACACGGTCACCGTGGACGGCACCTGCCCCTCGGGCAACGGGCGCGACCACCGAATATCCAGCGGCTGCGCCATCTTCGCCAAGGTCAGCCTGCCGTCCCGGTACCGGAACGCACTGGCGGTGTACTCGGCGGACTTACGGGACTTCTTCTTCGACTTGAACGTCGGATACTTGGCCCGCTTGGTCCAGAAGCTGGTGAACGCCCCTTGCAGGTGCCGCAGGGCCTGCTGCAACGGCACGCACGAGACCTCGGAGAGGAACGCCAGCTCCTCGGTCTTCTTCCACTCCGTCAGCATCGCCGAAGTTGCGTTGTAGTTCACCCGCTCCTGACGCATCGTCCACGCTTCGGACCGGGCGGCCAGCGCCTTGTTGTACACGAGCCGCACACACCCGAACGTGCGCGACAGCTCAGCCGCCTGCGCATCCGTCGGATAGAAGCGGAACTTGAAAGACCGCTTCACGTGAGTGGTCGTCATGCTCACAAACTAGAGAAATCTGATGTCCCACATCAAATCTGCGGGTCAGAGCGCTGCGGTCCGCCTGACGGCGAAACACAGCCCCCTGCCCTGCTTCGCGGGAGAGCCGTTTCCTCCCCCGGCTGAAGCCGGGGGTATCCACGGAGGTGTCCGATGAGCGAATGGCTCGCACTGGTCGTCGCCATGCTGGCCGCCTGCATGGTGGTCATCCTGGTCGCGATCCTCCGGCAGCGGCGCAAGGCCGACGACAGCTCCGAGACGCCCGACGTCATCGAGTACATGAGCATGATGATCGGCGTGATCTACGCCGTGGTGCTCGGCCTGGCGATCGCCGCCAGCTGGGAGTCGCGCTCGGCCGCGAAGGAGGCGGTGCGGGTGGAGGCCCAGTCGCTGCACGAGGCCGGGGCGCGGGCGGCGGTGTACCCGGCCGCGGTCCAGGACCGGCTGCTCGGCGACATCGACACCTACGTGACCTACGTGGTGCACGACGAATGGCCGCTGATGGAACGCCACCGGCCGCTCCCCGCCACCGGCGAGCAGATGCTGACCCAGGTCCGGCTGGACGTCACCCCCACCTCCCCGACCGACCTCGCCGCGGCCACCACCGCCGAGCCCGTACTGGACGCCGTCGCCACCGCCGACGACGCCCGCAGCACCCGGAACTCGATCGCCACCAGCGAGATGCCGCTCGTGGTCTGGATCGGCCTGTGCACCGGCGCGCTGATCACGGTCGTGCTGATCTTCATGCTGCAGATCCGCAGCACCTTCCGCGAACTTCTGCTGGCCGGGCTGTTCAGCGCCTTGGTGGCGTTCCTGCTCTTCGTGGTCTGGGACTTCCAGTCGCCGTTCGGCCACAGCTTCGGGATCACGGCGACGACGTTCGTCCAGCTCTTCCCGGTCGCCGGGCACTGAGTCGACTGCCCGTCAGTCATCTGCCCGTCAGTCATCGGCTCAGCTTGCGACCCCTCGCGATCCGGCGGTCCGAGCGCGACCGGGGGTGGAGGAAGACGGCGGCCACCACGGCGGGCACCGTGATCAGCAGGAGGTAGCTCAGCGGCGAGATGTGGTGTGCCGCCAGGCCGCGGTGCCGGGCGAGCGGGCGGGTGAGGGCGGGCGTGGGGGGCGGTGTGGGGGGCGGCGTGGGGGCCGGGGTGAGGGTGGGGGATGCGGCGGGGATGGGCGTGGGGTGCGGAGTGGGGGCCGGGCTGACGGCGGGAGCGGGCGGCTGGACGGGTGGGGGCGGCGGGGCGAGGGCCGGCGCGGGTGCACCGTTGCCCGCCGCGGGCAGCGTGAAGTTCTGGCCCAGCAGGTTCGAGCCGACCACCGTGCCGTCGTGCCGCAGCAGCGAGCCGTTCG